>CAZVZF010000041.1:0-7723 GCA_964631095.1 uncultured Eubacteriales bacterium | reverse complement strand
CGTTCCTATCATGATAAGAATGTGCGCCCACATGGGTAAAGGATGAGCACCAAAATTCAACGTAATCCCCAATGATTCCTTAAAAGCCGGGAGATTGAATTGTTCAGGAGTTAACGATCCAAAAGTTGATTGAATGGCATCTTCCATCATGATTTGGCGAAAGGCCGCCCCAGCATGAGATATGGGAAACACGCGGACCACCCATTGAACGGCTTCTGGCAAATTACCAATAGGAATATAAATGCCCGTCAAGAATCCAATTAAGGTTCCCACTAATGTTGAAGCTGTACTAAAAGCGTTTTGACTTCGGAAAAAAGATACTAGAAAATACACGAAGGCACTACTCATGGCGACAGAAATCAGTATTAGCCCCATTAGTTTCACCAAAGCCATTAAGGATAATAGAGTTCCGCCGTATGCAAGAATGTATAGCTCTGCCAATACCAACGTAACTAGACTCATCAGCACACCGATCAGAAAAGCGCTTAATACATAAGACAAAACAAGCTGCCACCGCGCAATAGGAGCTACATCAAAATCTTTTCGCAACTGTTTGGCTCGATCGTCGACCATAATTCCAAATGCCCCCATGGTAGTCGTAAACGAAGTAACAGCCAAAACACCTGCCATAATCCAACTATCCATGACATAACGAAATCCTGGAGTATCGGCCATCGAACCACTAATCATGTCCCCTAAAAATAAAACATAAAGAGCAATGATAATAATCACACTAAGCAAAGAGAAAAAAACTGATGCTTTATCACGGAAAAATAATTTGAGATGTCTTTTTGTAAGTGCGAGAATCATGGGCGCATCTCCTTTCCGGTGATTCCAACAAAGGCATCATCCATGGTGCCATTCAATACTTGAAATCCTATGATATTATCATGTAGTGCCTCGAGCAAAGGAAAGGCATCTAAAGTGGATTCTAATGCGATAATTATTAAATCACTAACTTCCTTCCACACCACTCCTTGCTTCAACAAGGTTGCTCGAGCATTTTCAAGATCACGAGGTTTGAATTGCAACGAATCGTGAGAATACTGTTCTTTCAATTCCAAAGGAGTTCCTCGTGCCGCAATTGTACCTTCATCCAACACAATCACATAATCTGCATTGGCGGCTTCTTCCATGTAATGAGTCGTTAAAAATACCGTCATCCCATGTTGCAATTGAAGTTGTTGAATGGTTTCCCAAACATTTTTTCGAGTTTGAGGATCGAGTCCTGTCGTGGGTTCATCTAGAAATAATATTTGAGGTTGGTGAAGTAAGGCGCGCGCAATATCCACGCGACGACGTTGACCTCCCGAGAGAGTTCCATAACGACGGTGAGCAAGGTCTTGAACGTCAACTGCTTCCATCGCTTGCTGGACCGCTTGGAGGAGATCCACTTTTTTCTTTCCATAAAAACTTCCTCGTGTCCATAGGTTTTCTTGTACGGTCAGCAGAGGATCTAGGACACTATCCTGAAATACAATCCCAATGGAACGTCGAATCGCTTCATCATCTTCTCCCAAACGATGCGAAGCAATAATGACTTCACCTTCTTCAGGTTTTAAAAGGGTGCATAAGACATTAATCGTCGTCGATTTCCCAGCACCATTGGGTCCTAAAAAGGCAAATAATTTCCCTGATTCAACATAAAAATCAAGATGATCAACGGCGCGAATAGCCCCAAAATTTTTCACTAGTCCTTTGACCTCAATAATCGAATTCATCCAATTCCTCCCCTGCATTTCTTTATCATTATAGCCGAATTCCATAGAAAATAAAATAATGACCTGCCATAACTAGTGATGATTAGCAATGACAAGAATAACAATTTTTTGGGCTCCAGCACCTTGTAAAAGTTTCAAGCAACTACGCAATGTCGCACCTGTTGTATAGATATCATCAACAAGCAAATAACGCTTTCGAGGGGACAAATGAACGCCCGGCTTTATTGCTAGAGATCCCGCAATCAAGGAACGACCACGACCTTGTTGACTTCCTTGACGCTGAGGTTTTGTTTTTTGTAGAATCTTTTGAAACGATAATCCAAGGGGAGAAAATGCTAGTTCTACAGGATTAAAACCTCTTTCTTGATCATGAAAGCGATGAGAAGGAACTGGAATAATGACATAGTTCCGATAACGAAATCGTAAGAATGAGCAAAAAGGAGCGAGAAAAATAGGCGCTAAAACATGGTCGCCACGTTTATAAGTTAATAGTACATTCTGAATGTCTCGATATTGATAGAAGGTTCTCATGGAGTATCCTTGAAAACGAAAACGTTTAGGGGATGGGGGTAAGGAACAGTGAAGACATAAAGGTTCATCTCCTAAGAATAATTCCCTCAATCGATAATCTTGACGAATCTTACCACAGATCAAGCATCGTGTCATACAATTGTTTCAACTCCTTCATCACATGGACCATGGCACGTGATTGCGTTTGGCTAAGTAGCAATACTTCGCCAAAGGGATGCTCCACAGTTCGCCCCACACGCCCAATCATTTGCGTTAAAGTCGCTTCATCGTAGATTGGATGATCGGCATTCCATATCACAACTTGCAGACCATTAATGGTAATGCCTCGCTCCAAAATGGAGGTCGAAACGAGGATTGAAAAGGCTCCCAATTGGGCTCGTTGAAATATTTGTCGTCGCAATTGAGATTGACTGTGAAGAATAGAAGTGTTGGGATAAAGAGTATGAAGAATTCTTCCTATTTTTTCTGCTTTTTTTCTAGTAGGAACATACACAATTACTGGGTTTTTTTGTGAATAGTGATGATTGAGAAAATGCTTAAGTGCGAGAATCAAATAAGGTATCTTCTCGACAACAACTTGAGGAACGGGAATGGGAACACCATGATGTCGTTGACGCAATGTGGCCATAGCTCCTTCTTTGATCATGGATTCTGGAAATGTCGCACTTAAAAAGATGGTGCGCCCTTTTGTACTGAGTTGAGCATATCCCAACAAAGATGCATTCCCTTGAAAGGGATATGCATCAAACTCATCAATAATTAATAAACCAAACTTCCCTTGATACCGTGCAATTTGATGGGTTGTCAAGACAACGAGATCTCCATCTAAAACTCTACAATGTCCTCCATAAACCAAGGTAACTATTATTTGAGGAAATGCAGCTTGTAAGCGGCTTCCAAGTTCCAAAACTAATTCGCGCCTAGGTACGGCAAATCCAACTCGATATCCTTGCTGCAAGGCTTCGGCAATCGTCGCAAACGTAGCTTCGGTCTTCCCTGCGCCACATACTGCGGAAACAAACATTTGATTGGGGCCTTGAAGAATTTGATTGGATAAACGTTGTTGCTCCATTGTGAGGGGATAAGGGTATATTGGTTTCACATGTATTATAGGACGTCTTTGGGGGATTTTTGCCACTGGATAGTGATGATGGAGACATAAGCGACAACATGTTTCTCCTTGTTTTCGAAGAAAAAAATGGGGGTCTTGATTATGGCATATCGGGCATTCCATCCAACCACTTCCTCACAAAAAAACCACTCACTTCTAACATAGAAGCAAGTGGCGGGAGTTCCTAATGGCTATTTTCGAATGTATTGAACAACGACCGTCCCAGGACCTGCATGAGCACCGAGAACCGGTGGAAGAATAAGGGTTTGCGTTTCAACGCCAGGAAAATACTCTTTAATAAGATCCAACGCAAGACGTGCGCCATCCAGCGCGTTGGCATGACAAACGTAAATTTTATGCTTGAGTCCTACTCCCATTTTTGTGAGATGTTTCATCACCGTTTTTAGAGCATCCTTCATGGTACGGGCAGGTAAACCAAAACGATCCACATGGTTTCCACCTTCCCCAAGGGTAAGAATGGGTTTGATTCGAAGCATGCCAAGAATAATGCTAGCTGCTTTCGTTAGTCGACCCCCTCGCTGTAGATACCGCATATCCACAGGAATCATAAATGATTCCGTATCGTTTGAACTTATTTCTAATTCCTTAAGTATTTCTTCAAGGGTTTTACCGGCAAGGGCTAGTTGTTGGGCCTTTTCAACCAAATAGCGCTGAGCCGCGCAAATGGTGTGGGAATCATAAACATGAATACGACTGGAATCTTGCGACATCGTCCCCGCCAAAATCGCACCATTATGTGTTCCGCTGAGACCGGCAGCTGGTGTGATATTCAATATTTTGCAGGTGGAAGGGACGGCATCGTATGCCTTCGTTATATCGCCGATTGTTGGTTGTGAAGTGGTTGGAATGGGGACGTGCTCATCCAATAAAGTCGTATAAAAATCACTAGCATCCAGTTCAACGGTATCAAGATAGGATGCGCCATTCAATTCAATGTTAAGTGGAGAAACGACAATTCCTTGTTCGACACCTTCCGCAACGGTAAGACTAGAACAGGTATCAGAAAAAATTCGTACTTGTTGTTGCATAAACGTCCTCCTCGAGTATGTTATAATTATAACGACTTTTCATCGGTTAGAAAAGCATTATCGCAAGGGGAATGACAATGATTTCCATTCAAGAATCTAATACTGCCACTTATGAAGTTGACCGATCCCAATTTATTGGGTTTCTTTTCCCTTGTGATTCGCTCGACTCCACTCGAATATACTTGAAGGAAATACGACGGAAACATCCAAAAGCCACTCATCATTGTTATGCTTACCGTCTTCAACTAGGTCTTGAAAAACATAGTGATGATGGAGAACCATCAGGAACAGCCGGTGCTCCCCTTATAGCTTCCCTGCGACAACATGATCTTTGCAATGTTCTATTGATTGTTGTCCGATATTTTGGTGGAATCAAGTTGGGAACAGGGGGATTAACTCGAGCCTATCGTGAATGCGCAGAACGCACATTAGCAACCGCCATCCGTCGCTATCGCACAAGACTGTCGCACATAGAAATATCTTCTAACCATTCCGATTTTCAAAAACTCCTCTATGAGGTCGAACAACTTCCTTGTCTCATTTTATCTCGTCATTATGATGATTTGCTTCCAAGTGTTGAACTTGCCTGCGAGGATTCTCTAGTCGAGCATTTGCAAAATTCTTTTCATTATCGTTTGAAGGTAACTATCATGCCTCCCGGTGAATTTGATGTTCCAGAACATCTCTACAAACAGATTAGTTCAACAAAAAAGGGCTGATTTTGAAGCCCCCAATTTGAGGATTCCTTCATAATCAGCCTTGATATTTCTTAATAGGCAGTCCAACCAGCGTCTGCAACAATCACGGCTCCATTAACAAAACTGGCATCGGAACTCGCAAGGAATAATGCAACCGCTGCAATTTCTTCAGGTTCACCCGCCCGAGGATTCAAACCAATCCCCGCCATGGCTCGCCCCATTCCAAATTCATCAGGGTGCTTTATCATATTCCCAATGTTGGTATTGACCCCTCCTGGTGCAATGGCGTTGCACCGAACCCCGGATAGTGCATATTGGAAGGCAATATTTTTAGTTAAACCGATGACTGCATGCTTCGAAGCAGTATAAGCTACTCCTGCACGCGAACCATTCAATCCTCCCGCAGAAGCAATATTAACGATGACTCCTGCCTTCCTTTCCAAAAAAATGGGCATCGCTTTCCGTAAGATGCGCATGGGTCCAGTTACATTGACACCAAAGACACGATCCCACATTTCATCACTAACTTTTTCTATTGGCATAAAGTTATCCATGATGCCCGCATTATTAACAACAATGTCAATCGTTCCAAAACGTTGAAGAGTCTTTTCAATCATAGCATCTACATCGGCTTGCTGGGAAACATTGCCTATCACAACCAATGCTTCTCCATGCTCAGCTTCAATTTCTTTCGCGACAAGTGTAGCAGTTTCTTGATTAATGTCTGAAACAACGACTTTGGCGCCTTCTTTTGCATACAATTTCGCAATGGCGCGGCCCATTCCGCTCCCAGCACCTGTCACAATCGCTACTTGACCTTGTAATTTCTTCATGGTTTTCCTCCTTAGTTTGTTGTTCAACGAACCATAAACAAATCGAAAAAACGACATAAGAATGTGAATAATTTCATAATATAGTACCTGTCGACATTCGATTAGGATGTGTCTCCTCCTCAAACACGCCTTTATTATAGAAAAAATAGCATCATAAGTCAATAACTTTGCAATATTATTCACAAAGTGTCATTTATAAAAAAGGATCTCCTTCCGAAGATCCTTTGGGGTCATTTTTTTTGAAAATTAGTGTTTTGTCTGAACGACGTTAATTCGATTGAGTGCCCGCTGAAGCGAGAGTTCTGCGCGTCGCACGTCTATGTGTTCTCCGTGTTCTTTAAGTCGAAGTTCCGCCCGTTCTTTAGCCGCTTCCGCTCGTTTTAAATCAATGGAATCTTTGGATTCGCATGAATTTGCAACAACGCGAGTCAAGGTTGGGGTGACATAGAGAATCCCACCACTTACTGCATATTCTTTGACTTGACCGTCTATATGCAAGTAAAGAGCTGAGATTTCGACCGGAGCAACCAAAGGAATATGACGCGGCAAAATACCGATGTACCCTTCTGCAGTTTTAATCATCATTTTGTCAACGTCTCCGGAGAAGACTTCTCCGTATGGCGTGATGACTTTGAGTGTGAATTTCACTTGGCTTCGCCCGCCTTGTTTTTGCGGTTGGCGTATTCTGGAATGGTCATGGCGCGTTTTACTGCGTCCTCAATTGTCCCAACATACATAAAGGCTTGTTCGGGTAAATCATCGTATTTACCAAGTAAGATTTCTTTGAACGAACGTACGGTTTCTGCAATCGGAATATATATTCCTGGCATTCCTGTAAATTGTTCAGCCACGTGGAAGGGTTGAGACAAGAAATTCCGAATCCGACGAGCGCGCCCCACAATAATCTTATCTTCTTCGGACAGTTCATCCATCCCAAGAATGGCAATGATGTCTTGTAACTCCTTGAAACGTTGCAACAAGGATTGCACTTGACGGGCAACATCATAGTGTTCTTCACCGACAACTTTCGGATCAAGCATCCGCGAAGTAGAATCCAAAGGATCCACTGCAGGATAAATTCCGAGTGCGGCGATGTTGCGGTCCAAAACAGTTTTCGCATCCAAGTGCGAGAAGGTCGTGGCAGGAGCAGGGTCGGTTAAATCATCGGCAGGAACATAAATGGCCTGAACCGAAGTAATCGAACCTTTTTTCGTTGACGTAATCCGTTCTTGTAATTGACCCATTTCTGTAGCAAGCGTCGGTTGGTATCCGACGGCAGAAGGCATACGGCCGAGCAAGGCCGATACTTCCGAACCCGCTTGGGTAAAACGGAAAATGTTGTCAATAAACAACAAGACGTCTTGACCTTCTACGTCGCGGAAATATTCTGCCATGGTGAGTCCTGAAAGACCCACCCGCATTCTTGCTCCTGGAGGTTCGTTCATTTGACCGAAGACCAAGGCTGTTTTCTTCAAAACACCAGAATCTTTCATTTCGTTGTATAAATCGTTTCCTTCACGAGTCCGTTCTCCGACACCGGCAAAGACAGAAATTCCGCCGTGTTCGGTCGCAATGTTATCAATAAGTTCTTGAATAAGAACGGTTTTACCAACACCCGCTCCACCAAAGAGGCCAATTTTACCCCCCTTGGCATACGGACAGAGTAAGTCAACAACTTTGATCCCGGTTTCCAAGATTTCAGCTTGTGTTTTTTGGTCTTCGTAAGTTGGCGCCGCCCGATGAATTGGGTGGCGTTCTTCTTCTTTGGCATCACCAAGTC
>CAZVZF010000040.1:0-7817 GCA_964631095.1 uncultured Eubacteriales bacterium | reverse complement strand
ATGATGAGGCCTTAAAAGTTGTTAATGCTGAACTTCAAGTTCCCTACATCCCTCCGCTATATGAAGAAACCTTCCAGCGTACAAAAAAGCAAATTCTACAACGAAAGAAAAGCCTACCCGAAGGAACAACTGCATTTGATATGCTTACTGATGATGAGATTCGCGTATATCTTAGTCAACAACGTCAAGCTGAACCTTTGCTATTAGCCATTGCTCAACTTCAACGTCGAAATATCCGTTCTTTTTTTAAAGATATTCAGTCCATCTTATTAGATCCACAAGTGGCTCGTTACATTAAAACCATTCTTTTTGAGTTATTGGCGGACCAAGGAGTCCAAGATGTCTTTGAGATGATTACCAAGGATGGACAGCATTTTGAAGTAAATGCTGTGGCCTTACCGCCGAGTTTACAACCAAATATACAAAAAGAAATCCTTCATCGAATGGATCAGATTGGCGTTGATCAAAACCCTATGATAAATGACTATGCCGACCAATTACTTGCCATGTATATTGCAAACCAATATCCCATTGAGATATCCGTTGAAGAATATGATTATCTTGCTGCTGCAGTTTATGCTGCGGCTCTAACTCTACTCAATCAGGAATGCGATTTATCAGATATTTCGCAGAAAATGAAAATAAAAGAACCCATATTATATGCTTATTATGAACAAGTCTTATCTCTTTCATAGGCACAGATAAATTTAGGGCAAGACAATTGCGGTTTTCTGCAGATTATGATACGATATTTAAGCGTAAAAAAATACGAGGAGGTATTTATGATATGAATATAACCATCACCAAAGAAGAGAAGTCCATCATTGAGGCGAGTGTCGAGCTTGATGGAAAACCTTGGCAAGACGAACTTGAAAAAGCATATAAAAAATTAGCAAAAGACATTCAAGTCGACGGCTTTCGCAAGGGGAAAGCACCACTCGATTTAGCCAAAAAACAAATAAATCCTGGTAAGGCAATCAATGATGCTATTGATAACATGCTTTCCAGTGCTTATCAAAAAGTATTGGAACAACACGATTTGTCTCCTATTCTTCGCCCAGAAGTACGGGTGAATAAAGCAGATGAAGAAGGTGTCTCTATTACTTTTGTTATCACGATTAACCCCGACGTTACACTCGGAGTATACCGTGATCTGGAAGTCAAAAAAGCTCCTGTTGAAATCACCGAACAAGAAATTACTCAAGAATTGTTCCGGGTTCAACAACAATGTGCAGAAGTCTCTCCACGGGAGAATGGCATTATCGAAAAGGGAGATACGGTCATTTTTGATTTTGATGGATATGTCAATGGAGAAGCCTTTGAAGGTGGAAAAGCGGAAAAATTTGAACTTGAAATTGGTTCTAACCGCTTTGTCCCAGGCTTTGAAGAACAAATGATTGGGTTAAAACGTGGAGAAGACGCCGAAGTAAAAGTAACTTTCCCTGATAATTATGTCCAAGAACTTGCTGGGAAAGAAGCTATTTTTAAGCTTAAAATTCACGAAGTCAACGCAAAATCTTTGCCTCCAATTGACGATAATTTAGCACTTGATGCTAACATCGAAGGTGTTTCAAACCTCGAAGAATTGCGGAATCATCTTTCAGCCGATTTGACGACTAAAAAATCACAAGAAGTCGATCGCGCTGCGTTCAATGAATTAATTGATCTCATTGTAGCAAATGCCTCTCTTGAAGTCCCACAGACAATGATTGATGCAGACATTGAGCATTCGTTTGAACATTTCAAAGAAGATATTGAGAAAAAAGGCATTCCTTTTGATAAGTATTGTGAAATCACTGGTTACAACGAATCCGGAATCAAAGAATCATTGGGGAAAGATGTTGAACGCAACCTCAAGGCGATGTTTGTTTTATCTGCGATTGCCAAAGATAATAACATTGAAGTTGGTGAAGCCGATCTTGAGGCAGAATATCAACTCATTGCGAACCAATACAGCATGCCGATTGAGGAAGTTAAAAATGCTCTTAAAGATCGCTCAAATGATATCTTAAATCAGCTTTTCTCCAAGAAAATTGGGGAATTCCTCACCTCCATTAATCGGATTCAATAATTTTTAGTTCATAACTTATCGATAAGAAAGACGCCAATGCGTCTTTTTTATCAATCACAGGTTTTTTTGCTATAATAGTAATAGGAGGGATAGCAGTATGGAACATCCAAATCAAATCATCAAACTACCCGTTGTTTGCACACGAGGTATCGTTTATTTCCCACATAACAAAATGCCACTCGAAGTAGGGAGACCAAGAAGTCTTTCTGCCATTCAGTTTGCTCAATCGATGTATGATAAGAAAGTCATTATTCTTTCACAAAAAGATCCTGAGGTAGCGGATCCAACCCCTGAAGAATTGTATCAATATGGCACGATTGCACTCATTGATGGAATCAGAAAAAATGAAGATGGTAGTTTACGAACCGTTTTCCATGCAATTGCTAGAGTAAAGATTCATGAAATCGTATTGGAATCCAATACATACTTTGCGATTGCTGAAGAACAAGATGATATTATTAGCGAAAAAAATGAAGAAATCGCCCTTGTTCGCCAATTGGCCAAAGAAATTGGAGAAATTGCCAATGTAGCTGCCAATTTCCCTGAAGTAATTATGCATCAATTAACCGCTGGAATCTCTGCTGGTGAATTATCCGATCTAATTGCTCATTATTTACCTTTATCGCTTGAAAAAAAGCAAGAGTTACTGGAAACTTTAGATATTAATGTTCGTCTTCAATTAATCTTAAATGGAATCGTCGAAGAGCACCAAATCAATGTGATTGAAAACTCCATCAATCAACGAGTTCGTCAAAAACTTGATGAAAGTCAGCGTGAATATGTCTTAAGGGAAAAACTACGGGCCATAAAGGAAGAACTGGGGGATGCTCCTAGTAAAGAAGATGATACCGATATTATTCGGCGAGAATTGGAAACGAATCCTTATCCTCAGAGCATCAAAGATAAAGTTTATGAAGAGTTAAAACGCTACGAAATGATGCCTCCATCTTCTGCAGAATCTTCTGTGATACGTAATTATATTGATTGGCTGATGAAAACTCCTTGGTTTCAAAAAACTGATGATAATAATGACTTAGAGAACGTTGAGCATATTCTCAATGAAGATCATTTTGGATTAGATAAAATCAAAGAACGTATTGTTGAATACCTTGCCGTTAAAAAACTTACCTCTTCTTTGAAGGCACCTATTATCTGTTTCAGTGGTCCACCAGGAACAGGCAAGACCTCTTTAGCGATGTCCATTGCACGAGCTCTTGATCGCAAATTTGTAAAAATCTCTCTTGGCGGAGTCAAAGATGAATCCGAAATTCGTGGACATCGTCGCACTTATCTCGGTTCCATGCCCGGACGCATCATTCAAGGAATGAAAAAGGCAGGAGTAATCAATCCGGTTTTCTTGCTTGACGAAATTGATAAAATGGGCGCTGACTATAAAGGAGACCCCTCTAACGCTTTGCTTGAAGTGCTTGATCCTGAACAAAACAAAGCATTCAGTGATCATTTCCTTGAAGAACCTTACGATTTGTCGAATGTGTTGTTTATTGCAACCGCTAATTATCTTGAAAACATTTCTGGTCCCCTACGTGATCGCTTAGAAATTATCGAATTATCTTCTTACACTGAAATGGAAAAAGTCGAGATTGCCAAACAACATCTAGTTTTAAAACAAGAACTGCAAAACGGTTTGAATCCCAAGAAAATAATATTTCAAGATTCCTCTCTCCTGTATATTATTCGAAACTATACCCGTGAGGCAGGTGTTCGGAATCTAGAACGTATGATTGGTACGATTTGTCGAAAAGTAGCAGTAAAGATATTAAAATCAAACTCCAATGTGAAACAAGTCATTACCATCAACAAAGTCAAAGAATATCTTGGTAAAGAACGTTTTGACTATACCAAAAAAGAAAAAAAGAATCAGATTGGTGTGACAACGGGGCTTGCTTATACTCAATACGGTGGAGATATCCTTCCAGTTGAAATTACCTATTTCAAAGGCAAAGGTTCGTTTATCGTAACTGGTAATATTGGCAATGTGATGAAAGAATCTGCTTCTATCGCGATAGGATATGTGAAGTCCAATGCAAAAAAATACCATATCAACCCATCGTTATTTGAGAAAAATGATATTCATATTCATGTGCCTGAAGGAGCCGTTCCAAAAGATGGTCCAAGCGCTGGTGTTACTATGACTACTTCTCTAATATCTGCGCTCAATGGAAAACCCGTTCGCGCCGATGTTGCCATGACAGGTGAAATCACCCTTCGAGGCAACGTGCTTCCAATTGGTGGACTCAAAGAAAAACTGATTGCAGCTCATCGATCGGGAATTAAAACCGTCTTTATTCCCAAGGAAAACGAACGCGATTTGGATGATATTCCAGAAAGTATTCGCAATGACCTCGAAATTATTAGTGTGGACCAAATTGAAAAGATTATTAAACGGGTGCTCGTTCCTCATGACCTTCCAGCCAAACATAAAGAGGTCCAGGAGACTCTATGATTCATTTTCACACCTCTTTCTTAACTTCCGCAGCCAATCAAGCTGGATGGCCACAAGACTCGTTGCCTGAATTCGTTTTTCTAGGGCGAAGCAATGTGGGGAAGTCAACAGTGCTGAATCGAATTGCCAATCAACGTCAACTTGCTCGCGTATCTGTAGAACCCGGAAGAACACGATTACTAAATTTTTTCACTGTCCATTCGTATGGTTTTCGTCTTGTTGATGCTCCAGGTTATGGCTATGCTTCAGTCTCCATCAAACAGTCAAAAGAGTTCGAAACTTTAATGGTTGATTATCTAGGGAAACGTTTAAATCTCGTTGCTGGTGTATTACTAATAGATTCACGACGAATTCCAAGTAATGATGAAGTATGGATTTACCATCAATTGCAAAAACGCCATCTCCCTGTTATTTTTGTAGCCACTAAATGGGATAAACTCTCTCAATCGGAAAAGATTATTTTTCAAAGGAATTTTGACTCTACGTTTGAACATCAGCAAAGTCATCTTTTATATGCTTCTCCAAAAAGCCAAGAATGGGTCTTTCAATTACAACAGAACATGCTTGAGCTTATCCCAAAACCAACAGAGTAAAATCTGTTGGTTTTTATCGACTTGACTAGCCGTTATCTACAACGTATAATGAGATGGAAAAGCAGAGATTGGAAGTAGTATTTTCCCATAGCTTTCAGCGAGTTGTCGGTGGTGCAAGACAATAAGTGACTGGAAAAGAAGTCGTCCATGAGCTCATGATCGGAAGATAGTACGATCATGCGGACCCCCGTTATCGGATTGAGTGCGTGCAATTTGTTTGCACGAAGTAAGGTGGTACCGCGTTATTACGTCCTTGAATAAGGATGTTTTTTTATTAAAGGGGGATTACTATGAATCATTTAAAAATGCCACGCATTGAAACAAAACGGTTAATTCTACGCCCTATTGAACTCACTGATGCTGCTGATATGTTTGAGTACGCAAGTAATCCTGATATCGTACGTTATCTTACTTTTCAGGCCCATCAGTCGGTCGAAGATAGCAAACGTGCCATCCGCGAAATATTCTTAACTCGAATGGAACGTGGCCTTCCAGAAGCCTATGCAATCGTTGATAAGCAATCGTTAAAAATGATTGGAACTTGTGATATCGTAAAGTTTGTAGAAGACGAATATGCAGAAATCGGCTATGTTCTTCACCCAGAATATCATGGGAAAGGTCTTATGACAGAAGCCTGTCAAGCAGTAGTTCAGATTGCTTTTATGAAATTCCCAATCCATCAAGTACAAATACAACATGCTATCGCAAATATCGCTTCGCAGCGAGTCATCGAGAAATGTAAGTTCAAATTTATTGAAATTCGACCTAAAGTCTACCATGATACAAATGGAAATTCCTACGATACTAAATTTTATACAGTTAGCCGAAATGATTATTTGAAGGAGGATTACAAATTATGAAAAAAGAATTACCAAATCGCTATCTTCCCCAAGAAGTTGAACGTGGACGTTATGAATCATGGTTATCTCATGATTGTTTTTCTAGCGGTGATACTTCAAAACCACCATTTTGCATCGTGATTCCACCTCCCAATGTCACCGGAAAACTACATCTTGGGCATGCTTGGGATGGGACATTACAGGATATGATTATCCGCTATAAACGTTTAAAAGGTTTTGATGCTTTATGGCTTCCAGGTATGGACCACGCCGGAATTGCCACTCAAGCAAAAGTTGAAGAAAAATTACGGGCTAAAGGAATTTCGAGGTTTTCACTGGGCCGTGAGTCATTTTTGGAATATGCATGGGCTTGGAAAAATGAATATGCTTCCCATATTCATGACCAATGGAAAATGATGGGACTTGCCCTTGATTACTCCAAAGAACGTTTTACCCTAGATGATGGATTATCTCAAGCAGTACGGGAAGTCTTTGTCCGTCTATATGAAAAAGGGCTCATTTATCGTGGAAAGCGGATTATCAACTGGGATCCAAAACTTCAAACTGCATTATCCAACATTGAAGTCATCTATAAAGAAACAGAAAGTTATTTGTATTATTTTAAGTATTTTGAGATGGGAGGACCTAATTATCTTCTTGTAGCTACCACACGTCCTGAAACAATGTTTGGTGATGTATGTATAGTGGTTAACCCGAAAGACCCTCGCTACCAAGAATGGATTGGCAAAAAAGTCATTAATCCATCCAATTCGAAAGCTATTCCTGTCATCTCCGACGAATATGTCGACCTTGAATTTGGGACAGGCGTGATGAAATGCACACCAGCACACGATCCGAACGACTTCCTTATCGGGGAGAAGTATGGACTTGATAAACCGATATGCATGAATCTTGATGGAACTATGAATGAGTTGGCTGGTCCCTATTGCGGGTTGGATCGCTTTGAATGTCGTTCAAAACTCGTTGACGAATTAACCAATAATGGAAAAATGGAAAAGCGTGAGCTTCGGATAAACCAAGTGGGATATTCGGAACGCTCCGATGTAATAGTAGAACCTTACTTATCCAATCAATGGTTTGTCAAAATGAAGCCACTTGCTGAACAGGCACTAATGTTCCAACAAAGCGAGAAAAAAGTGAACTTTTTCCCCGAACGCTTTGAGAAAATATTTTCAAACTGGATGAGTGGTATCGAAGATTGGTGTATATCAAGGCAATTATGGTGGGGGCATCGCATTCCTGCTTGGTACGATAAAGAAACTGGAGAAGTCTTAGTAAGTCGAACCGCTCCAGATGATTCTACCCGTTATCAACAGGATGAAGATGTGCTAGATACGTGGTTCTCATCAGCTTTATGGCCATTTTCTACACTCGGTTGGCCAGAAAAAACGAGTGACTTAATGCGCTATTATCCCACTAATGTTCTTGTCACTGCCTATGACATTATATTTTTCTGGGTTTCTCGCATGATCTTTCAATCTTTGGAATTCACACAAGATAAACCATTTTATCACGCTCTCATTCATGGACTGATTCGAGATAGCCAAGGACGTAAAATGTCAAAATCATTAGGAAATGGTGTCGATCCTGCAGATGTCATCGAACGTTATGGAACTGACGCACTGCGCTTTTTCCTTACAACCAATTCAGCACCAGGCCTCGATTTGCGCTATCAAGAAGAAAAAGTTGAAGCTTCTTGGAATTTCATTAATAAGTTATGGAATGCTGCACGATTTGTCTTATTAAATCTTCCCGAAAATTTCCAACCAGAGGAAATTAATAAGAGATCTTTGAGCGCACCCGATCAGTGGATATTGCATCGTTTGAAT
>CAZVZF010000039.1:0-7851 GCA_964631095.1 uncultured Eubacteriales bacterium | reverse complement strand
CATCAAAGAAATCTTAGCAGCACTCCGAGTTTTGTTGCAACATAATATTCTGTCACGCCTTGAAGGGAGTTTGGAGAGTTCAGAAGCCGTTTTTGTCTTATATCCTACTATTTTAAAAGTCGTAACTAACGAAAAAATTAACGCCATCTATAAAATGATTTTTCAAGAAGATGATGAAGTTGAGTCCACTCAAGGAGAGGAGAATGCAGCATGAAGAAGCTCGATAAATTATTGCTTATCAACTGGCATTACTTTTCTTATGAGATGCTTGAATTTAAAGACATTAATTTTTTAACTGGTAAAAACGCTTCGGGAAAAACTACAATCATCGATGCTATTCAACTTCTTATTCTTGGGGACACAACAGGTCACTTTTTCAATAAATCTGCCTCTGACAAGTCCAGCCGTAGTCTAAAAGGATATTTGCGCTGTGAAATCGGCGATCAAGATGATGGAAGCGCCCTCTATTTACGAAATGGACGGTTTGCGTCGTATGTAGCGATGCAATTTTATGATGATTTTTATCAAACGTACTTTACGATTGGAATTGTATTTGATAACTATGAAGACGGTTCATACAATGGTAAGTTCTTCTGCTATGACGACAAAATCCCCGAACATCATTTTGTTCAGCTTAATGTTCCAATGGACCAAAAGACCTTACGTTTGGATTTCATCAATCGTTTTCCTAATTTGGATGTTCGTTTTTTTGAATCCAATCAATCCTATCGGGAATTTATTAAAGAAAAATTTGGCGGTTTAAATAACAACTTCTTTTCCTTGTTTAAAAAAGCAATCCCCTTTTCACCAATTACCAACATTGAGACGTTTATTACCGAGTATGTTTGCGATGTCACTCATTCCATTGATGTTCACGGCATGCAGGAAAATATTCGCCATTACAAGCAGCTGGAAATTGAAGCAACAGAGCTTTCCAAGCGAGTGGATCATCTCCAAGAAATTAATGCTGCTTTTTCCAACTTTCAAAAAGAACAGGAAGCGCTTCAAGTCTCCAAGTATTTGTTGAAGCGTGCCGAACTTCAGGCTCTTACAAAACAAGTTGATGAAGTTGAAGCACAAATTATTGACTGGAATAATGAAGTTCAGGACAAACGCGAGATTTTGACGGGCTGTTCCTCTCAATTAGAAGAGGCCAAACTTAAACGAGACCGTCTCTTAAAAGAAAAGTATTCCTCCGATGTCTATGCCCAACAGAAACAATTGGAAGCCGATCGTGAACGCCTACAAAAGCAGCGACAATCGCTCGAACAACGTCTTCAAATGCTCCACTACTCCTTGAAAGAATTGACGCAACATTGGAAGGATCATTTGACAGGCTATCGTCAGTATTTTCTTGAGCTAAACGATGAAACTTCGTTAGCAGAGATTGATGCGCTCGAACAAACACTCCCCATCCCTTCCTCCCAAGGTTATTTTGAACTCAGTGAGAAGGAATTGCTTGCACTCCAACGAGCCATGAATACATTTCAAGAACGTGTTCGAGTTCTTTCTTATGAAACTCAATCACGACTAAAATTACTCCGTGATGAGTTGCTTTCTTTGGAGAATGAACGTCAACAAATTGCGAGTGGGGCAAAGCCATATGATACACGCTTCCTTGATTTTAAGAACGCAATTGAGAAAGCATTAGCTGAGAAATACCATGCCCCCATTACCGTACAATTTCTTGCAGATTGTATGGATATTCGCGATGAGAGTTGGCGAGTCGCACTCGAAACTTACTTAAACACCCAGCGCTTTTATTTAATGGTAGATCCTAAATATGTCGATGCCGCCATTGAAGTGTATGATGATTTAAGGAAATCCATGCGAATCAGTGAATTTGGTATTGTGGATACTCAAAAAGTTACTCGTTCTACCTTTAGTGTAAAGAAGGGATCTATCTATGAAGAACTAACATTCAATAATGATGCTGCCAGTGCATATCTGGCAACTTTGCTAGGCTCCCTGATGAAATGCGATGATTTATCTCATCTGCGCGATAATCCTCGTTCCATTACTCGCAACGGGATGCTGTATCAAAACTTCGTTGCACGACAACTTAATACGACTAATATGCGTAGTTATATTGGCTTTCAATCCCTATCAAGTGACGTTTCATTCATTGAGAATCAATTGAATGAGCTTAAGAATGAACATGATGTTCGCCGGGAAGACCTTGAATTTTATCAAAATATCATGCAACTTGAAGCGCTCAGCACCAACGATATTCGCTCCTTTATTCAAGGAAATGGCAATCAAGAATCACTGAAACAAATGGATGAGCAAATTCAGGCGCTCAATGATACGTTATCATCCTTATCGACCAACTATCTTGATACATTAAATCGCCGTATTCATGAGGTTGAAGATTTAGTTTTGGAATTGGAAACCGAAAAAGATGAATTGCAGCGTGATGTATTTGATGCAGATGCCAATCTCAAACGGATGAAATCCGAATCGTTGCCTCAACTTGTGGCTAATCAAAAGCATAATCAAGAAGAAATTCAACGCTTGTTTGACCAAAGTTGGGCACTCACGATTGCAGAACCTGCTTTTGTCAATGCGTTGGAACAATATGGAAATGCGAGCACCATTCTTTCTACCATTAAACCCTATGTGGACCGCACCCAGTCGCGTTTAACTGAACTTTGGAAGCAACTTGTTCAATCACGCACTCGTTATTCAGCTCTTTTTCAAGCAAATAATGATGTCAACGCACTTCACAATGACTTTTATGACTCCGAGTATTATAATCTTGGCACGGTGAAGCTTACCCAATACCAAGAGAAAATTCGTTTAGCAAAAGAACAAGCCATGAATCAATTTCAAAATGATTTTTTAGCCAAATTAAAGGCAAATTTTGATATGGTCATTTCCCAGATTGAAGCTTTAAACGATGCGTTGTTGCACTCTAAATTTGGGACTGATTCTTACCGATTTGTTGTTACCCCACGGCCAGAATTTCGACCATACTATGAGATGATCAATGATCCCATGTTGTTATCAGGTCAAGATATTGCCAGTGAACCCTTTCAACAAAAATATGGCACGACCATCGAGGATTTATTCCGTCAAATCACTTTTGTGGACAACAACACAGATATGCGATCTGAACTGGAACAAAATATTGCGAAGTTTACGGATTATCGTTCGTACTTAAAATTTGACCTCATTGTTTCCGATTCGCACGGTCGTAAACAACATCTATCACGCACTTTGTTGAAGAAATCAGGTGGTGAAACGCAAACCCCGTTCTACATCTCAGTACTAGCTTCTTTTGCACAAGCCTATCGCGTCTATTCTTCCAATGAGCGTTATAGTAGCATTCGACTTATCATTTTCGATGAGGCATTCTCCAAGATGGATAGTGATCGCATTCAAGAAAGCGTTAAATTATTGCGTGGCTTTGGACTTCAGGCGATTCTTTCTGCACCTCCTGAAAAAATGGCGGATATTGCTCCGCTCGTGGATCGAACATTATGTGTGGTTCGCAGCAATACCATGTCTACTGTAAAAGATTTCAATTATGCAGAATAAAAAAAGGGGGACTTCCCCTTTTTTAGTTGAATATTTCTGCGTATAGCGCATCCAATTGATTGTTCGAAAGCAAACCCATTCTCACATATACTAGAGTTCCATTTTGATAGCCAAATGTGGTAGGAACTCCAAAATATCGTTCCTCTCCTTGCAAATTATCGTCACGATTGTTAGCAATTAGATAATCATTCATCTCGTTGAACAATTCCAAATAGTCAGGAGAAGATATTTGTTGCATATTGAGATAGGTCATTTGATACGATGAATGGTTGGTTAGATAACTTTTTAATACATCTTTATATTGCTTGCAAATAGAGCATTGTTCGGTACCTGCGTAAAATATATAATTCTCTTGTTCGGTAATCGCTGTACGAACTTGAGAGTAGGTTTGTACTAGATAATTGCTGGGCATCGTTGAAACTGGGGCACAAGCAGAGAGAAGAACGCCTAACATTAAGGCGCTTAAACGAAATCTAGGTTGATAATTCATAATAATCCTAGGTTCGAAGCGCCGCTTGATGTTCTTTTTCAAGGGCCTCAATGATTTTTTGATGCAATTCATTCACTTCTTGATCACGTAGAGTTCGTTTGCTATCTTGATAGCGAATCATAATGGCCACGGAACGCATTCCTTCTTCAAGTGGTGCCCCTCGATAAATATCAAATACTTGAGCATCTACTACCCATTGTCTACCAATCTTTTTAATGGTTTTTAATAGTGACTCAACGGGCGTATGCTCAGAAAGCACGACCGCAATATCACGACGTATAAATGGATAAGGATTTGGAGGCGTAAATTTTGTTCTTGAAGTTTTAAGTGTAAAGAGTTCACCCAAATCCAATTCGATTAAATACGCATCTTTTATGTCGTATTTTTTCGCCATTTGAGGATGAACTTGCCCAACTACACCGACTATTTGTTTTCCAATAATAAGATAGGCACTACGTCCAGGATGATAATAGCGGTTGTCGGACTCGACGCGTTGCCAACCAAAACGTGAACTGTCAATACCGAGAAGCTGCAATATACTCTCGACCAATCCTTTTGCGGTATAAAAATCCAAAGGTTTAGGAGTTCTCCATGGAGTACGAGCAAGTTCTCCTGAGAGAAGAACACCTAAATGTTCGGAAGAATCTTCATAGGTATGATACAAGTTTGAGAGTTCAAAAAAGCTAACATCTTGATAACCACGAGCTTGATTGAAACGAAGGGCTTCCAGCAAGGAAGGAATTAAACTTCGCCGTAGATGGCTACGATCAGAAGTCATGGGTAAGGATAATGCTAACGCTTCATTGGAAGATAATGTCTGCTTAGTTAATACGCAAAAGTCCCCTACTTTGTCGATCGATTCAAGTGTATAGGACATTGCTTCATGAAGACCAATCTCTAACAAGTGCTGACGAACCAATAATCGTTTCTTCTGAACATCCGTCAGTTCGCCAATAGTCGTTAAGATGGGTAAGGTTAAAGGCAGCTCTTCAAAGCCAACTAAACGGATAATCTCTTCAATAATATCAGCCTCAATTTTGATATCCGGGCGATAGGAAGGAGGAGTGACTTCCCATTGGTCAGCTGTAATAAGAGACACGGAAAAGCGAAGTCGTTGAAGCGTTCGCTCTACTCGTTCAGAAGTTAAATGGGTTCCTAGTAAACGATTAATGTTATGTAAATTAAGCAAAATCGATGATGTTTTTGATTGAAACACCTTGGACGAGCGAGATACTTCTTCGACCATGGTTGCATTCGCATATTGTTTCAACAAAGAAATCGCAAGAGATAAAGCATCGTCCGAACGAGTGGGATCAATGCCTCTTGAGAAACGAATGGATGAGTCGGAGATTAATTGGAGTCTTTGAGAGGTGGCACGAACCGAAGGCCCATCAAAATGAGCAGCTTCGATGGCTAGATTTTTGGTATTATCGTCGATTAATGTCGATAATGAGCCCATGACCCCAGCTAATGAAACAGCTTCTCCGCCGCAAGTAACAACAATATCTTTTTCCATTAATGGGTATTCCTTGTTATCTAATGCATGGAATACTCCTGTAAGGTTTTGTTTAATGATGAATTTTTTTGAAGGTAGCTTATCCGCATCATACATATGCAAGGGTTGTCCTGTAAGAAGCATCACATAATTTCCAATGTCCACGACATTATTGATGGTTCGAATGCCATGGGCCATTAAAAACACTTGTAACCAACGAGGAGAAGATTGGATTGTTATATTTGACACTGCTTGAATGGAAAAATATGAACAGGACGATGTTTCTGAGATGCATTGAAAACTCGTTGGTCTATCGGCTTGGATGATTGTAGGGGTCAGCGGATGAATAATGGGACGATCCATCACTGCAGCCACTTCATAAAGCAAGGATTGTAAGGAAAGAGCATCGCCACGATCAGGAGTAGGTTTTAATTCAAACATAATATCATTGTACCCCAAATAATCCAAAGGGTCAGAGTGACCAACTGGTGCATCATTGGGCAAAACTTCAATGCCATCACTACCTTCACCTACTAAAAATTTATCGGGAAGTCCGAGTTCAAGTAACGAGCAAATCATACCTTCAGAAGGAATCCCTCGAATCGTTGAATGCTGAATAGTTACACCTTTAGCGGGGAGTGACGCTCCTGGTAATGCAACAATAACTTTTTGTCCTGTTGCAACATTGGCAGCGCCACAAACGATGGTGCGAATGCCCGTTCCGATATCCACTTCACATACATGCAAATGATCCGATTCAGGATGATTAACACAAGACTTTACCCACCCAATGACAAGATGATTCCCTTGTGCCAATGGGGCATAGGATTCCACCTCGATTTTAGCAATCGTAAGTTTTTCTGCGAATTCTTCCGGTGAGATTCCATCCATTTGAATGGCCTTTTTTAGAAAATTCCAACTTAGATACATTCTAAATCCCTCCTACCGCTCTTTGGAAAATTGACGAATGACGCGTAAGTCGTTGCTATAAAGATGACGAATATCATCGATTCCATATCGGAGCATCGCAATTCGTTCAACACCAATTCCAAAGGCGAATCCTTGATAGACTTTGGAATCAAATCCCGCCATTTCTAATACATTTGGATGAACCATGCCAGCCCCTAGAATTTCAATCCATCCGGTTTGCTTGCATAAGGAACAACCTTTTCCATTGCAGACATAGCAAGAAACATCCACTTCAACGGAGGGTTCCGTAAATGGGAAATATGAGGAACGTAATCGAATTGTTCGTTTTTCACCAAACATTTTTTTGGCTAATAAATCAAGAGTACCTTTTAAATCCGCCATGGTAATATTTGTATCAACGACTAAACCTTCGATTTGATAAAATTGATGGGAATGCGTTGCATCATCATTATCACGACGGTACACTTTTCCAGGACACAGAATTTTGACCGGTCCCTTCCCTTTTTTCATTAATAAAGTTCTTGCTTGCACTGGAGATGTATGAGTGCGTAATAACCATTTATCATCCAAATAAAACGTATCTTGCATATCGCGAGCTGGATGGTTTTGAGGAAGATTAAGCATTTCAAAGTTATAGTGATCAGTTTCAAGTTCAGGACCTTCCGCAATTTCATAGCCTAATCCAAGACCGAGAGTCGTAATTTCATCCACAACAGTTTGAAGAATACTTTTCGAACCAGCAGTAAAGTTATCGCCAGGAAGTGTTATGTCCACTTCTTCAGCCGCTAGTTTTTCTGCTAATTCTAAAGCATCTATTTCCTCGTTTTTTATGGAGAGTTTTTCAGTGATATCTGTCTTGATTTGGTTGATTTGTTGACCAAAAATAACTCTATCGGTCGGTGAAAGTTTACCAAATTGTGACATCGCTTGTTGAATCACAGACTTTTTTCCCAAGTATTTTACCCGAAGATCGTTTAATTGTTGCCGAGAACGAACAGCAAGCAATTCAACTTCCAGCTCACTCATTAAATTATGCAAATCCATATGGTTTCTCCTTCCATAAAAAAACATCATTCCCCAGGAACGATGTGAACTCGCGGTACCATCCTGATTCATGAAATCAATCATGCTCTTTTTTGACCGTAACGAGGTTAACGTTGGGGATTGCCCACACTCCGGGATGAATTCAAGGGGTCATGCAGACAAACAATCTCAATATCATGTTTGCTTCCTGTCAGCTGACGAATCACTCTACTACTTCCCATCATCGCTTTAATATCATCATTATAGATGCTTTCCTCTCATTTGACAAGTCGACCAAATAAAAATATAGAAGCCAGAGTGTTGTATTACCATTGATGTGAGACTTGGGGGAGAAAAAAATTAAAAGGTGATT
>CAZVZF010000038.1:0-7931 GCA_964631095.1 uncultured Eubacteriales bacterium | reverse complement strand
CACTGCAGAAATTATTGGTACAGCCGGTGGCGGTGAACACGAGGAAAGCAAGGAAGACGATTGCGAGTGTTTTAATCAGTTTCATGCTTTCACCTCTTTGTGAGTAATTTTTGATACAGATAGGTCAATTCCATCGTATTTTCCGCATAGGAACGCGTTTGAAACGCATCGCGGATAATAATGACGAAATCGAGGCTCTTCGACAAATCGATCAGTTGATCACACATCGCACGCACTTGACGTTTCGCACGATTGCGTGCGACGGCATGACCGTAATGAGCCCGAATGGAGATTCCCACTCGAGCATGTCCGCAGGTATTGGGACCGATATAGCCCACAAAACTACGGTTGGATGCACTAACTTTCTTGACAATGACCGCTTTGAAATCTTCGTTGCGGGTCAGTCGAAATCGTTTTTGCATGGCGCTCCCTCCTTCGGTAAAAATCCACTAGCGTACTAGTGGATTTCAGCTAGGCAGAAAGTACCTTTCTTCCTTTTTTGCGTCTTCTCGCCAGTACCTTGCGCCCATTGGGCGTGGCCATTCTGGCCCGGAAGCCATGCACTTTACTATGCTTCCGTTTGCTTGGTTGATACGTTCTTTTCATGTTTACACCTCCACGACACGGTTGATACGCCATTCAATTATAATTCCCATAGGGAATAGTGTCAACGAATTTCCTCGATATTTTTTACACACATCTGTGTGGAAATCACCTTAAAACCTTGTGGAAAACCAAAAAATCTCCGTTTCTACCGTGTCTTTAGTTGTGGATAAATAATAGTTATCCACAGAAAGATGCCCACAACCCCCTCCACAGCGCATCCACCGCTCCTTTTTCCACAGGTTATCCACACTCAAAAAATGTGGATAACTATAATTCAACGCCTTTTTCACTAGAATATTAGGTGTGGATAAGGCGTGGATAATTATTTTGTGACGATTTTCCTCTTTTCTTTTTAAGCGCTTGTGTTATATTGTATTCATACGTTGGGAGAGAGTACTATGGTCTACAATGATTCGAGATTCGAAGAGATCTGGAATACCGTTTTAGTTCGCCTTGAAAACGACATCAACGACAAGACGGTTTTCAGCACCTATTTTCAAGACACAAAGATCCTTTCAATTGAAGGCGATTTGGTAACTATTTTAACCAATTCTGCATTTGGAAAGGAAGTATTGAATCGCAAATTCTTGGAGAAAATTCAAGACTTTTTGTGCGATGTTACTCAAAGTAACTTCAAATGTCAAATCATTGATCAAACAGGCTTAAATGGGCTAAAGAAAAATGGGCATGCTGCGTCCGTTAGCACCCCCACTGGGGATGCCTTTATTACCCACCTCAACCCCCGCTATTCTTTTGAAAATTTTGTGGTAGGTTTATCCAATCGCGAATGTTATTCTGCTGCCTTAGCCACGGCGATGAATCCTGGTGATTTTTATAATCCTTTGTTCATTTATGGAAAATCAGGCTTGGGTAAAACCCATATTTTGCACGCCATCGGCAACTATGTAAGGCTCAAACGACCAGCTTTTAAAGTTCTTTACCTCACTGCTGATGATTTTTTTGAAGAATACGTTCGAGCAATCAAAGATCGTGAATTGGAATCATTGAAGGATCGATTTCGGGAAATTGATCTCTTGTTGTTGGATGATGTTCAGTTTATGGCAACCAAAGAGCGAACCAAAGAAACCTTTTTCCATGTGTTCAATCTCTTAGTCAACGCCGGCAAACAAATCGTAATCACCAGCGATCGACCTCCACATGAATTACGGTCCTTGGAAGACCGCTTGGTCGGCCGTTTTGCCTCGGGACTTAGTTTAGAAATCAAGGCGTTAGAATATGAAACTGCCTTAGCCATCTTAAACAAAAAAATTGAAGCTCAAAACATAAATGGGGGCGCGATTGCTCATGATGTGTTGGAACACATTGCCCGCCATTATGCAAGCGATGTCCGCCAGCTAGAAGGAGCTCTCAATAAATTGTTGTTCTATGCCATTACTTTTAATCCCGAAAAACCCGAAATTGATATGAACACCGCCTTAGAAACCTTCCAATCGTTGACAAGGATGAAAGAAAAGAATCCCGTCACGGTGGATCGTATCAAATTAGTGGTTTCCGAATACTACAACATCTCTCCTGCTCAACTGACCTCCAAACTTCGGACGAGCAATCTTGTTGTTGCTCGCCATCTCGCGATGTACCTCAGTCGTGAACTTCTTGATCTCCCCCTCACCAAGATTGGGGAAGCATTTGGAGGAAGGGATCATTCCACTGTGATTAACGCCTGTGACAAAGTGGATAAGATGTTGAAAGAAAACGAAGATTATGTAAGTGTTGTCTCGGAGTTAAAAAGCTTGATAAAGAGCCAGTAATTTGCTAGATTATCTCCTTTATCCGTGGTATAATAGTACTAGAAATGATGCGATGTCCACATCATTCACACCTCTTATTATAAGTATTGGTTTTTTAAAAAAAGAAAAAGAGAAAAAAGGGAAAGAAAGAGGTTGATCTCCATGAAATTTGTCATCTCCCGTGTCCATCTTCTAGTGGCCCTAAACATCGTGACCCGAGCGGTCTCCAGCAAGAATCCGAAAATGATACTTACCGGCATTAAATTTGAACTCAATAAAAACGGCATGTTCCTCACTGGTAGTGACTCGGACCTATCCATTGTTACCAAAATCCCTTTGGAAGAAAACAATGAATCCGTTATCGTCATTTTTCAACCAGGCGTTGTTGTATTGTCCGCCAAATACATTACGGAAATTGTTCGTAAACTCGAAGGCGAACGGTTGGAATTCGAATTAGTGGACAATAATGTTTTGAAGATCAAAGACCAACATTCTGATTTCTCACTAAATTGTATGGACAGCAATGAGTATCCTGTTTTGGATTTAAATGCCAATGGTTCCATTGTGAATCTTACGGCAGATCAACTCCGTACCGTGATTCAACAAACCACCTTTGCGGCGACGGATAAAGAGACTCGACCAATTTTAACGGGTGTGAATTTCCGTTGTGATGGAAATTTGTTGGAATGTGTCGCGACCGATTCCTATCGATTAGCAAAAAAAGAAGTCCAATTGAATGAAACATCAATGTTTAATGTAACCATTCCTGCGAAAACCTTAAATGAAATTTTACGCATTCTAGAGAGCGAAAAGACGGTGGAACTTTGCATTTCGGATAAGAAAGCGATGTTTAAATTTCAAAAAACATTAGTGAGTTCTCGGGTCATTAGTGGCAACTACCCGGAAACTTCCAAACTCATTCCTTCCACGTTTGAGTATCAACTAAAAACGTTATCCCAAAACTTTATTTCAGCCATTGATCGGGCAGCCTTATTGTCAGTGGATCGTAGCAATGTTGTTAAGCTAACTGCCACTACCGATAAAATCGAAATTTCTTCCAGAAGCCAAGAAATTGGCTCCGTCGTCGAAAGTATCAATACATTCCGTTACCAAGGCAACCCTTTGGAAATATCCTTTACCGCTCGTTATCTCATGGAAGCCATTCGGGCGATTGGAACTGAAGAAATTATTCTTCTCTTCAATGGCGATATGAAACCCTTTGTGGTGAAGCATGAAGCCGATGATTCCACCATCCAGCTGGTCTTACCGGTTCGCACATATTAAGAAGGATAAGCAGTCTCGAAGGAGGCTGCTTTTTTCTTTTTTAGGGAAATTTTGGGCGAAACAGAAGTCCCCTAGGGAAGAACCCTTTTTGTTTCTTCGTATCATTTCAGGTCAAAAAACCGTTAAATAGGGCAAATCACCTCAAAAGAAACCCTCGAATCCTTTTCTTTTCGTCCTGTTTATGCTATAATATCTTTGATATTATAACAATGAAGGTGAAACTGTGCCCAATATCTCGATTTCCACACCAACGATTAAGCTTGGTCAATTTCTCAAATATGCTGGCATCGTCGATACAGGCGGTGCTATTAAAACGTTTTTAGCCACTCATTCCATTGCCGTGAACGGCATTGCTGAAGCACGGCGGGGTCGCCATTTATTGGTCGGGGATGAGGTTGAAGTTGACGGTATTGGGTACCGTCTCACAGCCAATGCGGATTGAAGCGCTGCGGTTAAGGAACTTTCGCAATTATGAAACCTTAACTTTTGCCTGTAGCGAGCTGCACCACGTTTTAGAGGGGGCAAACGGGCAAGGAAAAACCAATTTGGTGGAAGCCTTGGCGTTTTGCTCGGTCGGCGGTTCCTTTCGTGGAGCCGAAGACAAAGCCCTTCTGCGTCATGGGGAATCCATGGGGTGGTTGGAAATCGATGTGGTCACGCGAGCGGCGCGTCATACCATTCGAGTGGTCCTGACCAAGTCGGGACATCGTTTTTTTCTCGATGGCAAAGAACACCGCCGACAACGTGATATTCTCGGGATGGTCCATGTCGTCACCTTTGCCCCTAGCGATGTCTTTTGGTTCCAAGGTCCTCCCAAAAATCGCCGTGATTTGGTAGACATGGAACTATCGAAGCAATCCCCCTCCTACGCCGATGCTTTGCAACGCTACAACCAGTTGCTCAAGCAACGGAACGAGCTTCTCAAACAACCATCGTTTGATCCCATCCTCTTAGAAGCCATGGATCAAGGATGTGCACGGTATGGCGTGGAACTGATTCGTCGCCGTCAACAATTTGTAGAACGATTGGAACCGGCTTTTTGTCGCCGTTATGCTTCTTTAAGTGGCCAGCCCTTATCCTTTACTCTCTATTACGAAACGGTGATGGATGGTCGTGAAATCACGGTGGAGAGCTACCTCCAACGCTTACAATCCATGCACGACGAGGATCGAGCGAGAGGAATTACCCAGGCAGGGCCTCACCGCGATGATGTGGTGCTGATGGTGGAACAAACACCGTTTGCTACAACTGGATCACAAGGTGAACAGCGCCTAGGCGTTGTTGCCCTTGCGCTTTGTTTGGCGGATCTTGCGGAACAACAAACGGGCGAGCCCCCGATTCTTGTCTTGGATGATTTATTTTCGGAGTTAGACGAGGAACGTCAAGGCCGGGTGCTGCGCGAATTGCATACGGTGAATCAAGTCTTTCTTACGAGTGCCGATCCGACTATTTTTTCACAAAAGACGATATCTTCCTTCCAACATCACCATGTACAGGCAGGAACCATCGAGACAAGGAGGTCTTCATAAATGGACAATAAAATCAATCACGAGTATACCGAGGATAACATCCAAGTTTTAGAAGGGCTGGAGGCCGTTCGTAAACGCCCTGGGATGTATATTGGGACAACCGCTTCGCGCGGGTTGCATCACCTTGTTTGGGAAATCGTGGACAATTCCATCGATGAATCACTCGGGGGATATTGCGACCTTATTACGGTCACCATCACCCCAGAAAACGGCATCATTGTCGAGGATAATGGCCGCGGAATTCCTGTAGGGATTCATAAAAAAACAGGCGTTTCGACGGTAGAAACTGTCTATACAGTGCTGCATGCTGGCGGAAAATTTGGTGAAGGTGGCGGCTACAAAGTATCGGGTGGATTGCATGGAGTTGGTGGAAGTGTGGTCAACGCACTTTCCGAGCGTTTTGAAGTGTGGGTTCACCACGAATCCAAAACTTATTACATGCGTTTTGAGCATGGTGGAAAAGTCGCTGAACCCTTGCATGTCATTGGTGAAACCACCAAGCGTGGAACGGTGGTTCGCTTTCAACCCGATCCGCTTGTCTTTAAAGAGACAGTGGAATTTAGTTATGAAACCATGCGGGATCGCATTCGACAACTCGCCTTTTTAAACAAAGGATTGCGGATTGTCATTCAGGATGAACGTATTGGCGCTCATGATGAGTTCCATTACGAAGGTGGACTTAGTGAATACGTCAAATTCTTAAATCAAAACAAACAACCTCTCCACGAGAAAGTCATTTATGTGGAAGGGGAAATGGATAATATGGAAGTGGAAGTAGCCGCCCAATACAACGACGGATACCAACCCAACATTTACTCCTTCTGCAACAACATCTATACCCAAGAAGGCGGGACGCATGAAGAAGGATTTCGCCTCGCTCTCACCAGAATTATCAATACCTATGGAAAGAATACTAAAATCTTAAAAGATAATGATGAATCCTTAACCTCCGATGATGTTCGCGAAGGATTGACTGCCGTCATTTCGGTCAAGCATACGGATCCCCAATACGAAGGGCAAACGAAAACCAAGCTTGGGAACTCGGAAGTACGCGGCTTGGTGAATAAAATTTTTAGTGAGCAACTCGAGCGTTATCTCTTGGAGAACCCCAATGAAGCTCGCATCATTATGGATAAATGCATCCTTGCTTCACGGGCGCGAATTGCGGCCAAGAAAGCCCGTGAACTCACGCGTAAAAATGCACTAACATTTACTTCATTACCTGGGAAACTGGCCGACTGCTCTTCCAAAGATGCCACCAAGAGCGAAGTTTTTATCGTGGAAGGAGATTCCGCAGGTGGTTCTGCCAAACAAGGCCGAAATCGGGAATATCAAGCCATTCTCCCTTTGCGTGGGAAAATCATCAACGTCGAAAAAGCGCGTTTGGAACGTGTTTTGGATAATCAAGAAATTGGCACGATGATTACCGCCTTTGGGACTGGTATTGGTGACGAATTTGACATCGCTAAACTCCGCTATCACAAAATTGTCATTATGACCGATGCGGACGTCGATGGTGCTCATATTCGAACTTTACTCTTAACCTTTCTTTATCGCTATATGAAACCACTGATTGAACAAGGATTTGTCTACATTGCGCAACCACCTTTGTTTAAGGTGACGCAAGGGAAAAATCTCTATTATGCCTACAATGATGCTCAAATGGCAGCCATTCGCCAGCAAATTGGCGAATCCAAAATGAACATTCAACGGTACAAAGGTCTTGGGGAAATGGATGCCATCCAATTATGGGAAACTACCATGGACCCGGAAAATCGTGTCTTGTTACGCGTGACCCTTGACGATGCTATGGAGGCTGATCGCTCCTTCGATATGCTGATGGGAGAGAAAGTAGAACCTCGCAAAGACTTTATTATGACCAATGCCAAATTTGTCCGCAATGTGGACTTTTAGAAAGGAGGCGTACTGATTATGAAACCAACTGATAATTTTAATTCCGATTTACGAGATACAGGGATCCAACCCATTGATATTAGTCACGAAGTACGTAACTCCTTTTTGGATTATGCCATGTCGGTCATTGTCTCACGGGCACTTCCTGATGTGCGTGATGGGTTAAAACCAGTACATCGTCGCATTGTTTATGCGATGAATAGTCTCGGCATGACCAGCGCTCAACCACACAAGAAATCCGCTCGAATTGTCGGTGATGTCATCGCCAAGTATCACCCTCATGGAGACTCCGCAGTCTATGAAACGATGGTTCGTTTGGCGCAAGAATTTGCGTCCCGCTATCCGCTCGTCGATGGTCACGGCAACTTTGGCTCGATTGATGGAGACTCTGCTGCTGCGATGCGTTATACCGAAGCAAGGATGTCAAAAATAGCCGGAGAAATGGTTCGTGATATCAACAAAGATACGGTCGATTTTATCCCCAACTATGATGGAGAAGAAACGGAACCCGTCGTTTTACCCGCCCGTTTCCCCAATTTACTTGCCAATGGCTCCTCAGGGATTGCGGTGGGGATGGCGACCAACATTCCTCCCCATAATCTTGGAGAATTGATTGACACCGTGTTAGCACTTGCCAAAAATCCCGACCTTTCGGTGGTCGATATCATGACTCAATACTTACCTGGTCCCGACTTTCCTACTGGTGGCGCCATCTTAGGCAAAAGCGGCATTAAGAAAGCTTATGAAACAGGCAACGGTAGCATTGTGATTCGTTCCAAATGCGACATTGAAGATATGGATCATGGCAAAAAGCGAATTGTTGTCACCGAAATTCCTTATCAAGTGAACA
>CAZVZF010000037.1:0-8318 GCA_964631095.1 uncultured Eubacteriales bacterium | reverse complement strand
TGATGATACAAAGGTGATAGTGAATGAGAACTCTTTATGAAATTTTAGAATTTGACGCCATCCGCAACCAAGTCGCTGCTTTTTGTCATACTGAAATGGCACGAATCCAAACATTAAAACTCCAACACAGTACTGATATTGTCGTTATCCAAGAATGGCTGAATGAGTCTCGAGAGGCTTTAGACATCATCTACCATTATGGTGGTTATGGTTTTGATTACGTTCATAATTTGCTACCAGCAATTGAACGTGCAAACAAAGGAAGCATTCTGAGTATCGAAGATCTCTATCGAATTGGTAGTCAAACCGATGCTATTCGAGCACTTCTTGAATATCAAAAACAGATTCAAGCATTTTTACCTTCATCAAGTCGTTTCAAACAATTATCGAATCAGTTAGTTCCTTGTAAAGCTTTACGGGATGAAATTGACCGATGCATTACTCCCAATTTAGATATCGCAGATACTGCAAGCTCTGAACTTCGACACATTCGACGTACCCTGATCGTCAAAGAACAAGCCGTGCGAAAACAATTGGATCAACTGTTACGGTCGAAAAGTGAATATTTAAGTGAATTAATTATTACTCTTCGCAATGATCGACTCGTCTTACCCGTTAAAACTGCTTATAAATATGCACTTGGTGGGATTATTCACGATCAGTCTGATTCTGGACAAACCGTTTATGTGGAACCTGAACTTGTATTATCGTTAAATGCGGAACTTATGCGATTAAAGCAAGAAGAACGTGATGAAATCCAACGCATTTTAGCGAGTCTTAGTGCACTGGTTCGGCAAAATAGTGAAACCCTTGAACGGAATGTACTTGTTTTTCAAGCTCTCGATTTTATGCTAGCGAAAGGGCACTATGGCAAAGCAATCGATGGCAGCATTCCAACCATTAGTACATCCCAAGAAGTATTTTTACGACATGCTCGCCATCCTCTTTTATCACGCGATACTGTTGTTGCCAATAATTACCACCTTGGTGGGAGCAATCCTCGTATTTGTCTTATCACTGGCCCTAATACCGGTGGAAAGACAGTTGCACTAAAAACTGTCGGGTTGCTTGCCATTATGATGCAGAGTGGTTTCCCAATTCCTGCTGAAAACGATGCTCGATTAGGTATATTTTCAAAGATATTTGTCGATATTGGTGATGAGCAATCACTCGAGCAATCGCTTTCTACCTTTTCATCTCATATGAAAAAACTCATTGAAACCGTACAAGAAGCTAATCACGACTCGCTTGTTTTGATTGATGAAATCGGTGGAGGCACCGATCCCAAAGAAGGTGAGTCCTTGGCGATGGCCATTTTAGATCAATTCGAACAGCGCCGATGCATCCTCATGGCAACCACCCACTACTCAAACCTCAAAACATTTGCAGTCCAGAAGCCTTCGTTCCAAAATGCTTCGATGAATTTCGATGAGCAGGAACTTCGACCAACCTATCGATTGCGCCAAGGTATCCCTGGTCAATCGTATGCGTTCGAAATATCGGAGCGATTAGGACTGCCTAAAGAAATCATTTTCTGTGCACGTCAGTATAAGGAATATTATAGTTCTCAGGCAGAACTACTTATGGAAAAAATGCAAGCTGAATTGAATCGACTGGATGAAGAAAAGCAGCACTTGAAACGTTGGACTGAACAACTAAATGAACAAGAAGATGACTTAATAAATCAGAAGGAACATCTTAAAAAGAAGGAAGAAGAACTGGCGAACAAAGCCGAAACTATCATTGCCAATAAAATAGCAGAAGCAGAAGTTCAAATAGAAGAAATCGTTCACCAAATGCGAGAAAAACAACGTGACAATCTTAAAATGCATGAATGGATTGATGCGAAACGTCAATTAAATGCCTTACATCCCAAAGAGGATTCGGGTGAAGATGACACACCTCGTTCGTATGAATTAGGCGAGCAGGTTCAAGTACTTTCGTTGAATAAAACTGGTAAAGTTATGCGTAAGTCTGGTGATGATTATGTCATCCTTGTTGGAAAAGTTAATCTCCAAGTTCATGCCAAACAACTTGCCAAAACACGGCAATTATCCCATAAATCGACGAACAAAAACCACGTTTCGATTCAAGCCAATCGTCCCTTGCGTTCGGTACCAATGGAGTTAAATTTAATCGGACTTCGAGTAAGTGAAGCCATGCCTCTACTGGATAAATATTTAGATGATGCACGCCAAGTTCGTCTTACTAGCGTTCGAATTATTCACGGAAGTGGCACTGGAGCCCTGCGCTTAGCAGTACACCAATTCCTTGATCAAGCCTCTTTCATCGAAAGCTACCGTTTGGGTGGAGCAGGAGAAGGTGGCGTAGGAGCCACCGTCGTTCAATTCAAAGAAGGTTCTGCAAAATGAACGAGATACTGCAAGAAAAATTACGATTACTTGAACCAGTTCCCGGCTGTTATTTGATGAAAAATAATGCTGGTGAAATCATCTATGTTGGAAAAGCAAAGCGTTTAAGCATGCGGGTTCCACAGTATTTTACTCGTCCTCATGAAGGTAAAACGCAACGGATGGTGGGAGAAATATCGGATTTTGATACTATTATCACATCTTCTGAACGCGAAGCTCTCATATTAGAAATGAATTTAATCCATTTGCATAATCCACGCTATAATATCATGCTTAAAGACAATCGCTCGTATCCTTATGTACAACTGAAATATGATAAAGCTCCTTTTCTAAGAATTGCTCGAAGCGCAAAAGACAGGAACGCTCGATCCTACGGCCCTTATCCTGATGCAACTGCTGCTTATACGGTCCTTGCACTTTTACAGCGTTTATTTCCATTGCGGAAATGTAAGACGTTGCCGAAAAAACCCTGTCTCTACTATCATTTAGGGCAATGTCTTGCACCATGTATAAGAGATGTTCAGTCACAAGAGTATGAAGTCATCGAACGTCAAATTGATGATTTCATGCGCGGGAAAGTTCAAGGAATTAAGCAAAAAATCCAACAAGAAATGCATGAACAATCGGAACGAATGGAATATGAGCAAGCACTCGAAAACAGAAATCTTTTGACAAGCATCGATTACGTATCAAGTCGACAAAATGTTCAGTTTAAGGCGAAAGTGGAACGAGATGTTTTCGCATTTTATTTACGTGATGAATTGATATGCATTGCGGTTTTAATCATTCGGAATGGTATTCTTATTACCAAACATACGGATGTATTTCCGTGTTATGGAGATGCCGAATCAGCATTTGTTTCTTATTTGACTCAATACTACGAGACCAACCTAGTGCCAAAAGAAATTATACTTCCAAACATTGGTGATCTTGAATTGTTACGTGAAACGTTTCAAACTCAATTGACCGTCCCCATTCGAGGCGATAAATTCGCTTTACTTCAGATGGGCGCCGATAATGCTCGCAAAGGAATGGAAGAACGTTTTCTCACTGCACCTCAACTTGGTTTGGACCGTATCGCACTTCTTGAGAGGCTCAGTGAATTATTAGGCATTGCCCTTCCTTATCAAATTGAGCTATTGGATAACTCACACCTGCAAGGGGAAAATGCAGCATCTGCTGTTGTTGTCTTTCAAGGAGGCGAACCTCAAAAGAAATTATATCGCCGTTATCGATTAGTCGATGGTGAAACACGAGACGATGCTGGCAATATATATACCGTCATCAAGCGTCGTTATGAACGAATACTAAAGGAGCAGCAAAATATGTCGCATTTAATCCTTGTCGATGGTGGAGTATCGCAAGTACATGCAGCTGAGCAAGCATTATTAGAACTCGGTGTACCAATTCCAGTGGCAGGATTAGTAAAAAACAACCGACATCAAACGGCATCTCTTTATACTACGGATGCTGGTGAAATTTCCTTACATAAAGATCGTCCACTCTATTTTTTGTTAGCAAGAATGCAAGACGAAGTTCATCGATTTGCGATTACTTATCACCGTAAATTACGAAGCAAATCAATGATTTCTTCAATACTTGATGTCGTACCTGGTCTTGGACCCAAACGGAAAAATGCTTTACTAAAAGCATATGGTACCATTGAAGCTATCCGTCAAGCTAGTGTGGAAGAACTTAGCCAATATGTCCCAATTGATATAGCAGAAAAGCTTCATAAACATTTGCTTGAACACGATTCATAACAATAAAAAATGTAGTAGAATTTCCACTTAAATTGACCAAAATGCTTACTTGAGAGATTTTCTCAATTATGGTACAATGTCATTCAAAGAAAAGGGGAGACGACGATGGCAAAGCAAAAACCAATTGAGCCAAGCCAACCAGAATTCCTGCCCTCGATTGACTCGGATTCTGAGTTGTCAGAAGCTCCAGATTCTCCCATATCTTCAACGGACTCTGAAGTGGAGCCTTTTTCTCGTGAAAGCAAGCGGCGTGTCACTTTATCCAAAGGGTTATCGAGTCTTGAAGTAGAAGCTCGAGTAGCTTCGGGATTCATCAACCAGTCCCACCACCAACATTCAAAGTCTATCAAAGAAATTATATTGACCAATACTTTTACTATTTTCAATTTGCTTAACATCGCCATCGCTATATGGCTTATAAGTGTTGGATCGTTTAAGAATATAACATTTTTACCGATTATCATCATCAATACTATCATCGGTATTATTCAAGAATTAAAAGCGAAAAAGACCATGGATTCCTTGTCTCTCCTTTCAATGCCCACGGCAAAAGTTGTTCGGAGCGGAAAAACAATGAACATTCCTATTAATGAGCTTGTTTTAGATGACATTATTATTCTTGAAACTGGGAAACAAATCCCTTGTGATAGTATCGTCCGAAAAGGTGCTGTTGAAGTGAATGAGTCCCTGCTTACTGGCGAGTCCGATCCTGTATATAAAAAGCCCAAATCAACTTTGTTTGCAGGAAGTTATGTCATATCAGGTGAATGTTATGCCAAAGTCGAGCGAATTGGTAGCGAGAATTATATGGAGCAACTGATGGCTCAAGCAAAAAAATACCGTCGTCCAAGATCTGAAATCATGCGTTCTCTTCGACTACTAATTCGAGTTGTGACGGTGGTTGTTATCCTTGTTGGAACAGGACTATTCTTGAAACAAATGGAAATTGGAGACATCTACGCTAATGCGGTAATTTATACCGCTGGAGGCGTCATTGGGATGATTCCATCAGGTTTATTTTTATTGACTAGTGTCTCCTTGGCCTATGGAATTATTAAACTTGCCAAGCATAATACCCTTGTTCAAGATTTATATTGTATTGAAATGCTAGCTCGAGTAGATGTTTTATGCCTTGATAAAACAGGGACAATCACGGATGGAACAATGAAAGTGAAAGATTTCATTGAATTACAACGTCATGAGAAATTGAACACACGTTCAATTATCTCGATGCTTCAAGGGAGTCTTAAAGATAATAATGCAACCTCCATCGCTCTTCAGAAAAAATTTGGAAAGAGCAAAAAGAGCGCTGCGACTTCAATATTGCCTTTTTCTAGCGTTCGAAAATACGGAGCAGCTTATTTCAAAGAGCATGATGCAACATTTGTGATAGGGGCTCCTGAATTTATCCTTCGTGAATCCAACAGCTATGATTTAATAAAATCGCAAGTAGATGCAGCTGCTCGGTTAGGCTATCGAGTTCTCCTGGTGGCTCAAAGTGATAAAAAACTACCACAAAATCCCGAGCATTTGTCGGGGAATATCACTCCTCTTGCACTTATAACAATCGAGGATACAATTCGTAAAGATGCTATTGAAACCATTGATTATTTCAAGAAAAGTGGTGTATCTGTACGCGTTATATCCGGCGATAATCCTCTAACTGTATCCAAAGTTGCTAAACGAGCAGGAATAGAGAATGCTGACTCCTATGTAAGTCTTGATGGTCTTTCCGATGAAGAAGTTGTTGATATTGCTGATGAATACACGGTATTTGGAAGAGTCAGCCCTGATCAAAAGCGCATTCTTATCAAACGCTTGAAAGAATTAGGAAATACTGTTGCCATGACGGGTGATGGTGTGAATGATATTTTGGCCCTAAAAGAGGCCGATTGTAGCATTGCTATGGCTAATGGTAGCGAAGCAACACGTAATATTTCCCATCTTGTATTGTTGGATTCGAATTTTTCTTCTCTTCCTCGTGTCGTTCGTGAAGGACGACGAGTTATCAACAATATTCAGAGGGTTGCAACTCTATATTTGACAAAAACGATTTTTTCCTTTTTATTATCAATTCTTGTCATCCTTCTGAGCCGTCCCTATCCCATTCAAACGGTTCAACTAATGTTTTATGATGTGCTTATCATTGGTATACCATCTTTCTATCTCGCTTTGGAGCCAAATAATACTCAAATTAAAGGAAAGTTTTTGTTTAATGTTCTGGCGAGTGCCATTCCAGGTGGAATTCTTGTGATTGTAAACTATCTCTTTATTCTATTTATTGCACCCCGTATTGGAATGTCTGATGATGCCGTCTCAACCTCGGTTGTTATCCTTACAACAATTGTGGGGCTTATGGTATTATTCCGAGTATGTCGCCCCTTTAATTTAGGAAGACGCATTTTGTTCTCTTCGATGATTATTTTATTTGGGTTTGGATTGGTTTTCTTGGATGGCTTATTAGAGCTTATCCCTTTGGAGACATCCAACTTGTTGCTCATTCTAGTAATCGTTCAGTATTCCTATCCTTTATTAAACTTCATCATCAATTATTCAAGAAGATTCCGCGATTTCTTTACCCCAACAAAGGCAGTTGAAATCGAATGAGATTACGGATTGGACAAGGTATTATAGTCATCGCCCTTGGGGTGATTTTGATCATTTTTGGAATTGCTTCCTATAGTTATTTTTTCATGGAAAGAGCCATTTGGATTTTTGATTGGCCTTCTTTTACTACCCATTTTTCTCAGATCGCTCCTTTATATTATGCAATCGGTTATTTCGTAGGCATTATTCTTCTTTGGATAGTTCTTGCACACAAGCCATTACCATTTCGAATATTGAAACGATTCTTTTTTGCTTTTCTGATTGTAATCATCCTTCTAATCCATATTTTGATTCCAGTAGCCCCTTATGCCGATCAAATGTCTATTTTTGGTTTGGGTCGTGAGATTATCCAAGGCAACTTTACATCATTGTTTAATGGTGAATACCTTTCGGTTTATCCGCATAATCTTGGCTATGTCTTTTTATTGTTACCTTTTCATTTGATACTTAGTGAATTGTGGTATATTTCTGCAATTGCCACTCTAATCAATATCCTAGCGACCTTATTATTAGTGCATTCCGTTTGTGCTATCTATCAATTACTCTTCCCAAAACGTTCTCCTTTGATATTGTTGCTCTTAATGGCAACCTCTATTCCATTGCTTCTTATGAATAATATATTATATGGCGATGTTCTTGGAACAGCCTTATTTTTCTATGGAATTTTATTATATTTAAGATTTGAACATACAAAAGAGCATGTCACATTGGCTCGAGCATTGCTGATAATTGGACTTGGTAATTTATTTCGGAATGTTGGCGTTATTTTTTTAATTGCTATCCTCCTTCATCAAATATTTTTAAGAAAGAATCGTTTGACTTCCGTATTAACATCGTTGATCTCATTTATGATACCAACATTGCTGTTTTCAATAATTGTCTCGCTAATCACTAGACGGCCATTCCCTTACTTTACAGGAGGTTTACCTGTCTATGCCTGGATTCAAATGGGCTTAACCCCACCACTTGGAGCATGGACGGGATATAGTGTAGTATGGTATTGGGTCAATCGAGCTAATGATCAAGCCGCTATTGCTGATTATGTTGGGCATATCCATTGGCAGTTGGAAGTATTCGGATTTCAGGGGTTATTTCAGTTCTGGTTTGATAAAATGCGCTGGCTTTTTGGAGAAGGGACTTATCAACTGGAATTGTATGGAATAGGGGAGCCAAAAACCGCTCCATATAATGGGATTGGCGCCTGGCTTTATTCGACCTTTGTCACAGATTGGTTGTTCAAAGGTTATGTTCGAAAACATATTGTTGCTACTCAACAGTGGATCCATCACTTCCTATTATTGCTTAGTATAGCGGGTGTCATTCAATTGAGTAAATATAAACACATTGTGATAACGATTACAGCGGGATTTATAGCATTCTTTTTGCTTTGGGAGATGAAGAGCCGTTATTTATTTCCCTTATTACCAATCTTTCTCTTCCTATCAAGTGTAACTATTGATGGAATCCTTCATCTCATTTTCCCAAGATTTATGATTGAAAAATAGTATTTGATAGAGTATGATATATGCGCGTGTCCACATAGCTCAGTTGGATAGAGCAACGGCCTTCTAAGCCG
>CAZVZF010000036.1:0-8447 GCA_964631095.1 uncultured Eubacteriales bacterium | reverse complement strand
TATGCAAACAATATGCGACAAAAGGTGGAATTATCCATGCGTTGGATCATGTCTCGTTAACCTTGCCGGAAACAGGCATGGTCTTTTTTGTCGGTAAATCAGGCGCTGGAAAATCCACTCTCTTGCATGTCATTGGTGGATTGGATCAAATTGATCAAGGCGAGCTCCGAATTAACGATCGAACAACCAGCTCCTTTTCAGCTGCTGACTTTGATAGTTATCGGAATACAATGATTGGTTTTATCTTTCAAGAATACAACTTGCTTCCCGAATTCACGGTAGGCGAAAACATCGCAATTGCTTTAGAACTTCAAGGGCGTAAAGCCACGACAGAGGCCGTGAACCAATTGTTGGAGGATGTCGGTCTCCACGGTCTTGCTCAACGTCGCCCTGCCACTTTATCCGGAGGGCAAAAACAACGAGTCGCGATTGCCCGCGCCCTCATTAAATCACCAGCAATCATCATGGCGGATGAACCCACTGGAGCTCTCGACTCGGCAACCGGCAAACAAGTATTGGAAGCCTTAAAAAAATTGTCCCAATCCAAGTTGGTCCTTGTGGTCTCTCATGACCGCGAATATGCCGAACATTATGGGGATCGTATCATTACCTTGTCCGATGGCAAAATTGTGGAAGACATCTCCAAAACGTGGACACCTCCTTTGCAACGGATGGAACATCTATCCATTGTCGAAGAAGGACTCATTGCCATCCGAGCCGGTGAATTGAGCGACGATGAACAACAATGGCTGCAAAGTTTTTTTCATAACCGTCAAGAGGAAATCTTGATTGCGGTGGGCCAACGAGCGCGTGAATTACGTAAACCCCTTCGCTTGCAAGGTCTTGATGAATTGGAACGCTTTCAACCTACCCCTGCTATCGCCGAAACAAATTCGCCTTCCTTGCAACTGATTCGTTCCAAACTCCCCCTTAAGGCAAGCCTAACCATTGCGGCCAATAGCCTGAAACATAAACCCATCCGCCTTTTCTTTACGATTTTATTATCCACCTTATCGTTTAGTCTATTTGGTTTATCGGATACATTAGCCACCTTTGATAAGGTGGAAAGTAGTTTAGCGTCCATGTTGGAATCAGGCATCGATTATACGACCGTCATCGGCAGTGAAAAGATTCAGTATACCGACACCGATTATACCTATCACAATGTCCCGCTGGATACCACTGCTCTAGAGCGACTGCAAAATGATTATCCCTCGCATACCTTCTACCCCGTCATCGTCTCTCCTTTCGGTGAGAATCGTGAATCGTATGCTCAACATTTGGACCAAGTCGAGCAACTTTCCTATTCCTACTATTCCAGTGCTCCAACTGGCTTTATCGAGATGAGTGATGTCGAGCGTCAATCCCTATCCTTTTCCTTAATTGGCGAATGGCCATCCTCCGCGAATGAAATCGTCATCACTCACTATCATTTGGATCATTTTATTCATGCGGGCTACCAAGCAACTCTTTCAAGTTTGGCGGAAACCATCACCGATGCCAATGATATCATTGGCAAACCGCTCACCCTCCATGGACATACATTCTCCATCTCGGGAGTTCTTGACACTCAAATTGATGACAAGTATGCCCCTCTCCAATCGCTCACTCCTCCCAATGATGATTGGATGAGTTATTATTTGTTACAATCCGATTGGCAATCGACGGTCTCTTATGGTTTTCATAATTTGATTTATGTGAACTCCGGTTTTTTTACTGCCCATGGATCGAGCCAACCCATCGCCTTTGCCATCGCTCCTTTGGTCCCCAACCATGCTGAACTACGGGCGTTATTAACCGAACATTATCGTGAAGACTTGGCTGAAAAATTCCAAGTTCAAAATTCGGCCATCTTTGCTGTAGAATCCATGTCCTTCTTTGTCGAGATGTTATCCACCGTATTCTTAGTATTTGCAAGTGGCCTTGCAGTATTCTCTGGCCTTTTACTCTTCAACTTTATTTCCTCCAGTATTTATTACAAAAAACGCGAAATCGGTGTTTTGCGCGCAGTAGGTGCCCGTGGTTCGGATGTCTTTGCCATCTTCTTTACGGAATCCTTAATGATTGCCCTCATTAACTTTACGCTAGCCATCCTGCTTTGCTTCCTAGGAGCCGGCTTTATGAATATGCAATTACGCCAAGAATCAGGCTTAAATTTTGCCCTCCTTGTCGTACGCCTCCGTCAAGTATTCTTGCTACTTGGCATCGCCACGGGAGTTGCGTTTTTGGCCTCGTTCTTCCCGGTGTGGCGATTGTCACGCAAACGCCCCATCGATGCCATCCGTGATGTCTAATTCATTGAATTTTCTGTAAGAATCCATTATAATAAGGGCTAGTTTACAAAGACAGAACGGAAGGAGGCTCTACGATGTACGATCCCACTCAAATGATGATTATTCTCTTGATTTTTCTCATTGCATCCCTTGCTCAATCCGCGGTCACCCGCGCCTACAATACCTTTGTTCAAATTCCCAACTCACGTGGAATGACGGGAGCCGAAGCAGCCGATCGCTTTTTGCGAGAAAATGGCATTTATGATGTTACAATTGAACCCACTCGTGGCACTTTGACCGATCATTATGATCCGCGCAGTAAGGTCATTAAACTTTCCAAAGATGTGTATTACGGCAACTCCATCTCGAGCGTTTCCATTGCCACCCATGAAGTGGGGCATGCCATTCAACATGCCGTCAAATATCCCATGTTAGTTTTCCGTAATCTCATGGTTCCCATTACACAGATTTCTTCTTCCTTCTCCTGGATTCTTATCTTCATTGGTCTGATTCTTGGATTCTTAGATCTAGCGATTGCGGGATTGGTGTTGTTTGGGGTGGTTGCTTTGTTTCAGTTAGTGACTCTTCCCGTCGAATTTAATGCTTCTTCGCGGGCATTGGCCTTTTTAGGAAACGGTGTATTGAACGAAGAAGATCTCCCCGGCGCCAAGCGTGTGCTCCATGCCGCTGCGATGACCTATGTGGCCGCCCTTGTCACTTCTTTATTAACCATCTTACGATTTGTACTGCTCATCTTCGGGAATACCCGGCGACGTTAGAGACTCTAAAAAGGACTTCGGTCCTTTTTTTCTTACTTTGAACTGCCGTTTCCGTCAAAATTATGGCATAATACAAGCAGAAGAGAGGGAAGAATCATGGAAGCTCAATTAGATGCAGTTCTTGCCACTATCGAACAAGCCGGATTTCCTGCATATTTAGTGGGAGGTTGTGTGCGCGATTATCTACGAACTGGCTTCATGCATCGTGACATTGATATCGCCACCGCTGCTCCTCCAAGCATTATCCTGCAACTTTTTCACCTACCGCTTTCCTCCCAAGATTCCTTTACCATGCAATTTGGGACGGTTCGCTTGGAACAAGGTCCCTATCAAGTGGAAATTACTACCATGCGTCAAGAGCAAGGCTATCGCGACCAACGTCATCCCACAAGTATTCAATTTGTGACCTCTCCCGCCCTCGACGCCCCACGTCGCGACTTCACCATTAATGCCTTGTATTTGGCACGAGATGGCACCATCCTCGATTATTTTGGTGGTCAAGCCGATTTAGAAGCCGGTCGGCTTCGTTGCATCGGCGATCCCGAACTACGCATGCATGAAGATCCTCTGCGTCTCCTTCGTGCCTTACGCTTTATGGATACCTTATCCCTCACACTTGATCCCGCTTTGGCGTTGGTGATGGTTCGTGATGGTCCTACATTACTTACGAAAGTTTCTCCTTGGCGCTTTCAAAAAGAACTTGATAAATGGCGCGCCTTTCGATCCAACCGCCATATCAAAGCTATTTTCCGTCAACATCAATTGCCTTATCCCCCCAACAAAGGAGTGTGTCGTGATGAAAACCCATTGGAATCTTCCTGAAATCATTGATTGGCGTAGTTTATTGCTCGATCAATACAAAACGCTTGGATTGTCAGAACCTGAAGTCATGATTTTATTCATGGCTAATTATTGTATGCAACAAGGAGAAACCTTAATCTCTCCAGATCTTTTAGCTCTCAAGATGGGCTATGATTATGCCACTATTGACCGTCATCTATCGGGACTTATGGCTCGTGGTTATTTAACCCTCGAAGAAGATGATCAACAGCGTTTACGCACCTCGCTTCAAGGCATCCAAACACTGCTGATTCAACAATTCCTTCATACTCAAACCAAACGCGATACTCGTAGTGAAGAAACCAAGTCGAATGAGAGTTCCTTGATTGCGCGCTTGGAAGATGAATTTGCTCGTCCTCTCTCCTTTGTGGAATTGGAAACCGTTCGATTTTGGTTTGAGGAAGGCTACGATACCGAACGTATTCTGTTGGCCTTAAAAAAGGCCAGTGAAGCCAAAGTAAAAAACATTCGCTACCTGGATAAAATCTTATTGGAATGGCAAAAACAAGACGAACAACGAAAAGAGGGTTATTCGACCTTATCCGAACAATGGCGGAACGATCTTGAAAAAACCATTGAAATTGCGAACATCAACTGGGTGGATAAACATGGCAAGTGATGCGGCCATTCTTGCCTTTTTGGATGAGCATTTCCCTCATGCGCATTGTGAATTGCATTATCAAACCTTGGATCATCTTATTGTCGCCGTAATGCTCTCCGCTCAGACCACTGACCTTGCCGTCAATCGTGTGACACCGGCGCTGTTTCAAGCATTTCCCACCCTCGCTGACTTGTCAAAAGCTTCACCCGAACAAGTCGCCCCCCACATTCGTTCCCTTGGATTGTATCAAACCAAGTCGCGCAACGTGGTTGCCATGGCCAAGCAAGTGATGAATGACTTTCAAGGCGTTCTTCCTTCTACTCTTGAACAACTCATCACCCTACCAGGAGTCGGACGAAAAACCGCTTCGGTCGTTCTTGTAGAAGGGTTTAAAATCCCGGCATTTCCAGTTGACACCCATGTGGAAAGAGTATCCAAACGTCTAGGCTGGGCCAAAGATGCTGACAACGTCACTCAAGTGGAGGCTCAATTGCGTCACCGTTTCCCCGCGAACCAATGGGGCAAACTGCATCATCAGCTTATCTTTATGGGGCGCTACCTCTGTCATGCCCGCTCGCCACAATGTGAATCTTGTGGGTTATGCAATTATCGTGAAACGATGCAAGGTTCATCCACCAAGTCATTAAGAAAAAAACAATCGTAATTTCGATTGTTTTTCAAAAATATCGTTGATCGACGGCATCCAAATAAGGGAGTCGCTCTACATACCCCCAGGGAATCTCAATTCCATACTTGCGAAAATAATCAAGTGGTATCGATTTCCGCCCACTCGCTAAAACATGCGCCACTTCTTGCCCATCCAACAAGTACACTTGTTGATGCACCACAAAGTGAACGAGCAGAAATCCAATACCGCCATGGGCAATAATCTGTTGAAGATGTTCAATTTGATGCGCATGCAGATTGGCAAAAGGAAAGGCCGTCTTGTTTCGAGTTTCTTTGGCTTCAAAATCAATGTAACGTCCTCGATAAATTCCATTGTAATCGGTGGTGCTTGGCATCTCAAAATACGCTTCGGTTATGAGCGGCCCCGCTTTCGACCGATGTTGAATTTTTCCAACCTTGATAGGGGTGGGTTTTTTATAAATGATGGCCCGATTGGTGTCACGATAGCGTTGATTCATTGTATTGATGTCGGTCTCAAAATCCAACCCTCGATGCTGATAGCCATCCAAGGGAGTCGTTGTCGTTGTCGATAAAGATTTGCCATTGGGGTACCGAATCACCATCAAAACCTCCCCTTTCTTTGCTCTTATTATATCATAGTCCTTTCTAAAAAAGAGGGTGGCTCTTTGTTGCATTTTCCTTGTGGATTTGCGACAATAAGAAAGGACCGGTTTCGACGATCGCTGCTTGCATCGACAAGTAGAGGAAAGTCCATGCTCGCACCGGCTGAGATGCCGGTAGTGTTTGTGCCAAGGGAAACGATAACCTTGGGGAGGGGCAACCCTCATGGCGGAGCAACCCCTACGTCCGTAAGGATATGGTCGCGCTCTATAAAAGTGCCACAGTGACGGAGTTCCTTGGGAAACCAAGGAAGTGGAACGAGGTAAACCCCACAAGCGAGAAACCCAAATTTTGGTAGGGGAACTCAGCGGCGGTAATTGAACTGCCAACGGGCCGTAGTAATACGGAGATAAATGATCGTCCGCGACAAAACATGGCTTAGGAAACCGGGCCCTTTTTCAAAAAGAAGGTGTACCATGAACTGGTTCAAACGTATGAACATTCCCAATCGACTAACGACGCTACGCATGGTTTGCGTGGTGCTTTTGTTGATTGTCGCTTTCTTCCCTTATAATGCCCTTGCCCTTGAGATTCCTACTTGGACGTTATTTGGAAAACCCTTTTCGTTGATTCGTTTGATTCTCTTGGTCTTGTTTGCCTTTGGATCGTTCACCGATTTTCTCGATGGGCATTTGGCTCGCAAACACAACCTCGTGACCACTTTTGGCAAATTCATGGACCCCATTGCGGATAAACTACTTGTAAATCTAACGTTTTTGGTCTTAGCCTCTTGGGGAGAATTCTCGATGATTGTCCCCATCATCTTTGTGGCCCGCGATACCATTGTGGATGCCATTCGTTTAATTGCCGTGCAACGCCAGATTGTGATTGCAGCAAGTCCCTTAGGGAAAGCTAAAACAGTGACTCAAATGGTCTCCTTGGTGCTATTGCTTCTTCATGTTCCTTATGCGGTGATTCTCATCTATCTTGCTGCCGTAGTATCTCTCCTATCAGGAATTGATTATTTTTGGAAGAATCGTCACATCGTCTTAGAAGGGGCGTTTCAAGATGCATGATCTTGCACAACAAGTCGTCACCAACCTTACGGCTAAAGGACAAACTCTTGCGGCTGTGGAGAGTTTTACAGGAGGGCAATTTGCCAGTGCCATCACGGCCATTCCTGGAGCATCCCTTGTCTTTTGCGGGGGCGTTATTCCCTATCAAACTCCCCAAAAAGTAGCGCTTCTTGGGCTCGATGTAAAAGAACTCCAACGTCATGGCGTTGTCTCCTCGTGGTGTGCAAAAGAGCTCGCCGCTCATGGGCATACCCTCCTAAAAGCTGATTATGTCGTTTCCTTTACGGGCAATGCGGGGCCGACTTCATTAGAGAACCAATCCGTGGGGCGTGTCTATCTTGGATTTTATTCCCCACAAGGAGTTCATGTATTGACTCTCGATTTAAAAGGTTCACGGGCTGACATTCAATCCTCTGCGGTGCAAATTGCGCTTCAGCAACTACTCGAACTCCTACAATAAATTAGGAAAAGACTCTGTTTCTAACTATCATAATGAGAGAATGAGGTGTAACCATTATGGCAATCGATAAAAGCAAACAAAAAGACGTAGATGATATTCTAAAAGATACCCTGAAATCCATTCAGAAACAATTTGGAGAAGGGGCCGTGATGAAATTAGGCGATCGCACCGATGTCAGTATTGACACCTTTTCTTCGGGTTCGATGCAACTAGATCTTGCACTCGGAGTGGGCGGTTATCCCCGTGGGCGAATCATTGAAGTGTATGGTCCTGAATCCAGTGGGAAAACAACGGTGGCCTTGCATGCCATCGCTGAAGTTCAAAAACTAGGTGGGCGGGCGGCCTTTATTGATGCCGAACATGCCATTGACCCAGGCTATGCCAAAAAACTAGGAGTAAAGATTGAAGAACTCATCTTGTCTCAACCCGACTCTGGAGAACAAGCCATGGAAATTGCCGATTTATTGGTCAAAAGTGGTGCCATTGATTTAATCGTTGTCGATTCAGTGGCAGCCCTTGTTCCTCAAGCCGAACTGGAAGGCGAAATGATGGATGCCCAAATGGGCATGCAAGCTCGTTTAATGTCCAAGGCTTTACGCAAAATTGCTGGAAATTTAAATCGTACTTCTTGCTCCATCATCTTCATCAATCAGTTACGTGAAAAAGTAGGCATTATGTTTGGCAACCCCGAAGTGACTCCAGGTGGGAGGGCCTTAAAATTCTACTCCACCATTCGATTGGAAGTACGTCGAACCGAAGCCATTAAAGAAGGCACCGAACTTATCGGAAATAAAGTCACCATCAAAGTGGTAAAAAACAAAGTAGCCCCTCCTTTCCGTAGTGCCGCCATTGAGATTCTTTATGGTCAAGGCATTTCTCGTGAAGGCGAATTGCTGGATTTGGCAGTCCAATTTGATTTATTAAAGAAAGCGGGCGCATGGTATGAATATGCAGGCGAACGCATGGGTCAAGGGCGCGATGCAGCCAAGCGTTATTTACTCGAAAATCCCTTGATTGCCGCCGAAGTTCGTGAAAAAGTAAAAGCCAAACTCTTTGAGAAAAAAATGGATTCATAAAAAACTTGCTTTTCGCAAGTTTTTTTGTTGAGAATGACGGCTGAATCGTATAGAATAGACATATATGGGGGCCCACGCCAGCCCATAGTCCCAT
>CAZVZF010000035.1:0-8658 GCA_964631095.1 uncultured Eubacteriales bacterium | reverse complement strand
AGGGGTCATGGGTTCGAATCCCGTCGTTCCGACCATTTTTTTATTCTCAAATATCCTTATTTTGTGTAAAATATAAATATACCCTTTTATTAAGGAGTTGGTAAAATGCCGCAAGACAAGATTGTAATTAAAGGTGCAAGAGAAAATAACCTTAAGAATATTGACCTTGAATTACCACGTGACAAATTAATCGTTGTGACTGGAGTTTCAGGTTCTGGAAAGTCTACGTTAGCCTTTGATACCATTTATGCGGAAGGGCAGCGTCGTTATGTCGAATCGCTCAGTGCTTATGCTCGACAATTTCTTGGTGGAATTGATAAACCGGATGTGGATTCCATTGATGGATTATCACCTTCGATAGCTATTGATCAAAAGAGCACCCATAATAATCCCCGTTCTACTGTGGGAACAGTGACGGAGATATATGATTATCTTCGTTTGCTGTATGCTCGAGTAGGCACACCTTATTGCCCCCACCACCATATACCCATCCAGGCCCAAACCATAAAGCAAATGATGGAGCGATTGTATCAATATCCCGAGGGAACCAAAATGCAGTTGTTGGCACCTGTCGCTAGTCAAGCCAAGGGAACCCATAAAGATCTGTTGGATCAATTGCTAAAAAGTGGCTTCATACGCGTGCGTATAAATAAAGAATACAAATTAATAGAAGAATTAGGCAACTTTGACAAGAACAAAAAATGGGATATTGATGTGGTAATTGATCGTATAGTTCTGACCCAAGATGGGCGCACACGCTTGAGTGACTCTTTGGAATTAGCCCTTCAATGGGGCAATGGAATCACATATGTTGTCCTTGAGGACGAAGAAGTTTTATTCTCTTCGAATTATGCCTGTCCTCATTGTGGTTTTTCCATTGGGAAATTAGAACCAAGACTATTTTCGTTTAATGCTCCAACCGGGGCTTGTCCCACATGTAATGGCCTTGGAGTAACCAAAGAAGTTGATATTGATATCCTTGTTCCCGACAAAATGAAGAGTTTGAAGCAAGCTGCTATCGTTTATTACAAGAACATTGTCGGTAGCGAAAATATTGAATGGCAGGAATTCGAGATACTTTGTAAGCACTATAAAATCGATATGGACATTCCGTTTCGTTATTTGACCGAAGAGGAAAAACGGATTGTTCTTTATGGTTCGGATAAGCCCTTACAATATAGTTTTGAAACACGTTCAGGCAATCGAATTCGTCGGAATGGGTTTGTTCAAGGGGTTAAACCGCGTATCGAGCGTTTATATATGGAAACAACTTCCGAGATGATGCGAACATGGTACGGTTCCTTCATGAGTGAAACACCATGTCCAACATGTAAGGGAAAACGTTTGAACGAACAAGCACTTGCGGTGCGAGTTGGCCCCCTCAACATTCAAGAACTCTGTGAATTACCAATTGATCAAATTCGAAGTTATTTGTCGAATTTAACATTATCTCCTCAAAATGCCGAAATTGCTCGTTTGATTCTTAAAGAAATATGTGAACGGCTCTCATTTTTAGTTAATGTTGGATTGGAATATTTGACGCTTGCACGCAACGCAAGCACGCTATCAGGGGGGGAGTCTCAACGCATTCGTCTTGCCACTCAAATTGGATCGCGCCTTACAGGCGTTCTTTATGTATTGGATGAGCCTTCGATTGGTCTTCATCAAAAAGACAATAATAAGTTGATTCATGCCTTGCAAGAAATGCGTGATTTAGGCAACACCCTTATTGTGGTAGAACACGATGAAGAAACCATGCTTGCTGCCGATTATTTAGTAGACGTTGGCCCAGGATCGGGGATTCATGGTGGACAAATTGTGGCCGCAGGTACTCCCCAAGAAGTGCGTGACAATCCCAATTCCATTACAGGTCGATATCTTGCAAAAATTGAAAGTATTCCTATCCCTTCGACTCGTCGTGAGCCCAATGGAAAATGGTTGGAAATCAAAGGAGCCACTGCTAATAACCTAAAGAATATTGATGTAAAAATACCCCTAGGAAATCTTGTTGTAGTGACTGGTGTTTCGGGTTCGGGAAAATCCACTCTTATCAACGAAGTGTTAGGAAATGCGTTATTCAACCATCTGGGAAATGCAAAGATCAAGCCGGGGGCACATAAGGAACTTCTTGGTATGGAGTTTATTGATAAGATTATTGATGTCAGTCAAGATCCCATTGGTCGTACGCCACGTTCCAATCCAGCTACTTATACAGGAACCTTTGATTATATTCGGGATATCTTTGCTTCTACCGTCGAATCCAAAATGCGTGGTTATGAAAAAGGTCGATTTTCTTTTAATGTCAAAGGCGGTCGTTGCGAACGGTGTCAAGGCGATGGTGTGATTCGTGTGCCGATGCATTTCTTGCCTGATGTTTACGTCCCTTGCGAAGAATGTGGAGGGAAACGCTATAATGATGAGACTCTGCAAGTCCTGTATAAAGGGAAAAATATCTTTGATGTTTTAGAAATGACAGTAGAAGATGCAGTTCGTTTCTTCAAAAATATTCCCAATATTAAACGTCGAATTCAAACCTTAAATGATATCGGCCTTGGATACATTAAAATTGGTCAAAGTGCAGTCACTCTCTCCGGTGGAGAAGCGCAGCGCCTTAAACTTGCAACTGAGTTACAACGACGTTCGACGGGGCAGACTCTATATTTACTCGATGAACCCACGACAGGATTGCATAGTGCTGACATCAAGAAATTGCTTTTAGTGCTTCACCGAATTGTCGAGAATGGCGACTCAGTTATTATTATTGAACACAATTTGGATATCATTAAGTCCGCAGATTATGTTATTGATCTAGGACCGAATGGTGGAGACAAGGGCGGTCAAATTGTTGTTGCGGGGACTCCCGAAGAAGTCGCACATCACCCCACTAGTTATACGGGAGAGTATTTGCGAAAAGTCTTGTAAACCTCTTTACACCTCATTCAATTATCGGTATGATGAAGGTGTTTATTCATGCACACAATCAGTGTATATTCTTTGCCCAACAACCAAAAAAGTATTGGGAAATAGATAGTTTTATTAAAGGAGGCGTATCGATGAAAGCAACGATACTGGTTGAAGATTTAGTCAAAGCGCTTCATTATGAGGTGTTAATTGGCAATCAACAAGCTTTGCAAAGAAATATTTTGACTTCTGAAGTTAATCGTCCCGGGTTGGAACTTGTTGGCTTTTTTGAGTATACTGATTGGGAAAGAGGCATTGTTTTTGGACGTAAGGAACTGGCATTTATGGAGCGCATGGACTCGAAAACCCAACGGCGCTGCTTTGATGCTTTGACGGCAGAAACCATTCCGTTTATTGTCATTACCCGCGGGCTTCCTTGCCCATCGATTCTTCAAGAAATTGCCTTGGATAAGAATTTTCCAATATTAAAGACTGATCGAATTACGTCTGCTGTCATTACTGAAATAATTCTATATACTTATGAAAAATTGTCCCCTCAACAGTTAATTCATGGAACGCTTGTTGATATGTATGGATTGGGCGTTCTCATTTGTGGGGAAAGTGGAATTGGCAAAAGTGAAGCAGCACTTGAACTGATTCGTCGTGGACATCGATTGGTTGCTGATGATAGTGTACTTGTTTATGCGATGTTCCATCGGCTTTATGGAAAAGCACCCATCCATCTTAAAGATTATCTAGAAGTTCGAGGACTAGGAGTCATTCGAATCACGCGAATGTTTGGTATGACAGCACTACGAGATTCTTCCCAAATTGATTACATCATTGATTTAGTCCCACTGGAAGAAAGCAAAAAATACAGCAGACTTCCCGATCAGACAGAGTGGAAAAACTATTTAGGTGAAAGAGTTCCTTCGATTCGACTCCCTGTATCTGGAGGACGAAACATGGCCGATTTAATCGAAGTTGCAGTTACTGCGCTTCGTGCACAAGCTAGCAGTGGGAATGCCACAGAAGAATTGATGGCTGAATTTGATAAACTAGCCGCAACAGGAGGAACGAAAGATGATTGATTTTCTTGCAAAATTAGACCCTGTCTTAATTGAATTTGGTAATTTTTCAATTAAATGGTATGCCGTATTTATTCTTGTTGGGGCATTGCTTACTTATTATTTATCCCAACGGCTCATTAAAAAAGATGGATATCCGACCAGTGTGTTGGAAAATACGTTCTACATTGCATTTCCAGCAGGTCTAGTCGGAGCACGGATTTGGTGGTATTTCTTTGAAGGTAGCAATTCCTTTGGCGCTGACTGGTATCGCATCTTCTTTGTATGGGAAGGCGGTTTATCGATTTTAGGCGGTGTCTTATTCGGCTTTCTTGCAGGATACATCTATTTCCAAAAAGCACACCCGGAAATCAAAAAACTGTATGCAATGGACATCGTAATTCCCAATATTCTTATTGCACAAGCATTAGGACGTTGGGGTAATTTCTTCAATCAAGAAGTTTATGGTGCTTGTGTGACCCGTGAATCCTTATGGTTTTTACCAGATTTTATCACGAACCAAATGGCAGGTGGTGGGCTTATCGCTTGTCCTATTACTCAAGTTGCACAGCCTTTATTCTTATATGAAATGCTTTTAAATGTATTTGCATTTTTCATGATTACCTTTGTATTACGTAAAATATGGAGAGGACGTCGTCATGGAGATTTAGCAGCCCTATACTTTATATGGTATGGAGTTGTACGAACAATTTTGGAACCTCTTCGCCATCCTGACTTCATCATGACAAAATGGGGGATTCCCACTTCTTTAGTCACTGCTATTTTATTTGCTCTAGGTGGTTTAGCTTTGTTGCTCTATACGCATCGGGATCAGTGGTTGCGCCGATTTCAAAAACGATGATAAATAGGATTCAAGCTGTTCTTTTTGACCTTGATGGGACACTTATAAATACGGATTCAGTCATTTTTGCGAGTTTTCAACATGTTCTTTCGAAGTATTTTCCATCGCGCGAATGGACTTATGAAGAGCGATTATCTTGGTTAGGTCCATCCTTACCAATGACGTTTCGTAGGTATCTACCCGAAACGGAGATTGATCAAGCAATATCAATGTATCGTACTCACAATGCGATTCATCAAAAAGATTATGTCACAATCTTTCCCTATGTGAAGGAAACATTACATTATTTGCGTGAACATGGTTACTTGTTAGGCCTTGTGACCTCTAAAACTATTCGTGCTTCAATCATCGGCTTAGACTTATTTGAACTCACTGGTCTTTTTGACTGCATGATTGGATTTGATGAGGTTCAAAAGCATAAACCAGATCCAGAAGGTATTTTGTTAGCCCTAAAGATCTTGCAAGTACCCGCTGATCAAGCACTGATGATTGGAGATAGTGCCTCGGATATTCTTGCTGCTCATCAAGCAGGGGTTCGTTCGGTTGGAGTGGGGTGGGCAACCAAAGGAACCGCTCAATTACATAGTGCGAACGTTACATATATGATTTCTCGAATGGATGAGTTAATAACACTCATTCCACAGCTTGTATAAATACCTTATAAAAGGAGGCCATTTCATGACACAGGTTTCGCTAGGGTCCACTAATCCTGAAGTGGCACCATTATCATTTACCAAAGAAGTCAAAGAAGAAGTTGCTTTAATACTCGAACGTTCTACAGAAGAATCGAAAGTTTTATTGTCGGCTTTTTTAAAGATTAATGGTAATCTTCTGGTTCGTGACAATCGCTTTGGACTCTCTATTCGTACTGAAAACAAAAAAATTGCAAAATTACTCTTTCAAGAGATTAAGAAGATTTTTGGAATAGAGGCTCGAATTATTGTTTCAGAAAAGAAACGCTTAAAACGACGGGGCGACAACACAGTTATTTTTTTAGAAATTCATCAAAAGGTTCGGATGATACTAGAAAAACTTGAAATAATGAATCAAGCGATGGGTTCGCCCATCAATCCTTCCTATGGTTTTTTAAAGGATACTGAATTAGCGAAACATTATTTAGCAGGAGCCTTTTTAGCCTCGGGAAGCGTTAATTCTCCGCAAACAAGCAATTATCATTTAGAAATAGGAACTTCAGACGAGAAGTATGCACAATATTTGGTGCGTCAAATGAAGCGATTTTATCTAGATGCCAAGATTGTAAAACGGCGGAATCAATTTGTCGTCTACCTAAAACGGAGTGAACAAATTGCGGATTTTCTTCGAATATTGTCGGCGAGCAAAGCCCTTATTCATTTTGAAAATATTCGAATTCAGCGAGACTCCATTAATAGTGTCGTTCGTGTCACCAATTGTGATATTGCGAATGAGATGAGAATTCAAGAGGTCGGAGCAAGACAACAAGAATTATTACTTGCATTAGAAGCAAGAATTGGTTTAAATCATCTCGATGACAATTTGTACGCGCTTGCGCAGGTCCGATTAGAGCACCCGGATGCTTCGCTTTCTGAGCTATCCGATTATTATTTTGAAAGAACTCATCAACGGCTGACTAAATCGGGGATTAACCACCGTATGCAAAAACTTATTACACTAGCGAAGCGATTGACGAATGAGGAGGGATTCTATGGTAAAGACAGCCATTGATCAATGTGAAATTCATTTTGGACAACGGGTAAAAGAATTACGAAAACTACGCAAAATGTCCCAAGAAGAGTTAGGATTTCAATCGGATTTACACCGTAATTATATCAGTGATATTGAATGTGGACGTCGCAATATTTCATTGCGTGCCATTTATAAATTAGCGAGAGGACTGAATGTAAGTGTCAACGCCCTGTTTGTGGAATAATCCAGCGAATTTAAAGCCTGTAATGCCATCCGACGCCCCTTTATTGGATCGGTTTTTTCAGTTAGCTGGATATCGTGACTGTAATTACAATGTTGTCAATGTTTTTTTATGGCAAAACATTGACCCACTCTATTATATCGTTGATTCTTCGGGGCGCTACTTACTCTTGTTTATCCTGACAGAACATGAATTCTATGCCTTTGCACCTTTATGCTCTCCCGAAAATTTAAGAGAAGCACTCGAAGAACTCGATTGGGTATTTCAACGCAATCAAATGCCTTTTGTTATTCCTTGGTGTCCAACAATTGTTCAAAACGAACTTGAGCGGCTATATCCCCATCGTTTTACATTTGAAGTCAACTCCAATGAAACGGAATACATTTATCAAGCAGAAAAACTTCGCACGTACGCTGGGAAACAGATGCAGAAAAAACGAAACCATGTGAATTATTTCTTAAAAACCTATGAAGGTAGGTTTGAGTTTCGAGAAATGAACACCATAGGCTGTCGAGATTGTCTTGCACTCGTTGAACGCTGGATGGTCAATCGCGAGCCTAGCCGAGCACTTGAAGCTGAACATAAGGGGATTCTAGATTTATTTGCGTTAAATCAATTTATGGACTTTCGAGTTGGTGGAGTATTTGTTGACGGAATACTTGAGGGATTTTCTATTTGTTCGTGGCTTATTCCCCAACAAGTTGTCCAAGTTCATGTGGAAAAAGCCAATGGAGACATTCGCGGTCTTTATCCCTGCCTTGTCATGAAAATGCAAGTAGAATTTTATCCTACCGCAATATTAGTTAATCGAGAAGATGATGTGGGAGTCGAGTCACTACGTCAATCCAAACGTTCGTATCATCCCGATGAATATTGGGAAAAGGCTTACTGTAAAGAAAAAAACGAACCAACCATTCGTCCTTGTGAAGAACCGGCCAAGTTTTAAAAGGAGTTGGAAACAATATCGATTTATGCTATTACGAAAATGACTCAAGTTGAAGCGGAAGAGATTGCTTTTCAGTGGCATTATCCAGCTCCGTATTCCTTTTATGATTTAGAAGCCGATCCAGTGGATCTCAACGAATTTATCCATCCACAATTGCGTGGAGAACATACCTATTCCATTTATAAGAATCATCAATTATATGCTTATTTTGATGTATAAACAGTAGACCCAACTACGATCGAATTAGGACTTGGAATGGCGCCGCAATATACAGGGAAAGGAGAAGGAAAAGGCATCCTTGCTCTGATATTCGAATATCTTTCAAGGCATTATTCTTACGAATTAATTACCTTATCAGTTGCATCATTTAATCAACGTGCCATTTACCTTTATCAACAAATGGGGTTTGAAACGCTTGGTTCCTTTCAGCAAAAAACGAATGGTGGAGAGTATGTATTTCTTCGTATGAAGAGGACAAAAAAATAGAAAGTTGGGGAGTATCATTTATTTAAAGTTCATAGGACCGTGTTTTGTTTCAAATGGACCAATCATGTGAAAAATGCAACGAGGAAACCTTGCGAAACATAAGTTACAAACGTATAATAGATATAGTCTAAAAATAAAAATATAGGAGGATTTGCTATGACAGTCAAGATCGGGATTAATGGATTTGGACGAATTGGACGTCTTGCTTTTCGCCGAATTGCTGAAGTGGAAGGATTGGAAGTTGTTGCTATCAACAATATTTCCACGATGGAAAACGCTGCCTACCTACTGAAGTATGATACTGCCCACCGCCCCTGGCGTGGACATGATATCAAAGTGGATGGAACGACCATGTGGGTCGATGGTAAACCCGTTTACTTTATTGGCGAAAAAGACCCATCAAAGATTAAATGGTCGGATTACGGAGTTGATCTTGTTCTTGAGTGTACTGGTATTTTTAAAGATATGGATACAGCCTCTCTCCATTTAG
>CAZVZF010000034.1:0-8907 GCA_964631095.1 uncultured Eubacteriales bacterium | reverse complement strand
CAGCTTATGACCGCAACAAAGCCCAAGTTCGACTTCATATTGTCGAAGGGTTGATCACTGCAGTATCCCATTTGGATGAGGTGATTCGTTTAATTCGGTCGAGCAAAGATAAAGCAGATGCGAAAAAACTTTTATGCAGTGCAATCTCGCTCGATGAAGATCAAGCCGAAGCTATAGTGATGTTACAGCTCTATCGTTTATCTTCAACCGATATCATTGCATTACAAAGCGAACAAAAACAACTTAGTTCACTCATTAAACGATTGAATAACATTCTCGATAATGATCATCTTTTACGTGAGGTTTTAATTGATGAATTACGCGAAATTGGCAATCGCTTTTCTGAGCCGAGAAGAAGTGAAATAGGTTCTGATGCCATTCAAGAATATCGCATTGAAGAGAAAAAGCTATTTGCAAAAGAAGATGTCTATGTTGTTGCAACTCGCGATGGATATTTTAAACGAACCTCATTAAAATCCTACCAAGCGAGTGAATCAGAGCCGGGATGCAAAAATGGCGATTTAGTAATTGCCTCAGGCCCCGCAAATACAGCTGATATCTTATTAGCATTTACCGAGAAAGGGAATTATCTTTACATCCCTATCAACGAACTACAGGATATGAAATGGCGCGATGAAGGGAAACATATTAGTAGTTTCATCGCTATCAATGGCAACGAAAAAATACTTCGTGTTTTTTTGATTAAAGAAATGGATCAAGAAGTGGATGGCCTCTATCGCAACATCAATGTAGCACTATGTAGCCGCAGAGGAAGAATAAAACGAACTGCACTCGCTGAATTTGACGCAAAACGATACTCAAAACCTTTAACTTGCATGAAGCTTAATGACGACGATAGTTTAGTTGGAGCAGAAATTTGTGACGGTGACACTATGTTCTTGTGTGCCACAAAATTGGGAAAACTAAGCTATTATCACGAATCGGAAGTGAGTATCATTGGGATAAGAACCAATGGCGTTTTGGCGATGAAACTTGATAAAAATGATGAAATCTCTGATTTTAGAGTGCAGCATCGCTCTGAGAATAGCAACTATCTCTTAATAACACATCGCGGTGGTTATAAGATGATTAGTCCATTGGGCTTTGTTGCAGGGAAGCGTTTATCCAAACCTCAAGTTATCTATAAATACTACCGCTCTGAACCTCATCATCTTGTTACACTAATGAATTATTCCGAGAATACGCCTTATTACTTGCTAAGCCAGGAACACGGCCAACAACTTATTCAACTTGAACCCACAAAAGCGAGTCCATTGGGCAAGAGCATGCGAAGTCAGTTAAAACTTGATGCAAACGACGAGGTTATTGCTGTGACAAATTGGAACCTATATACAGTAGATCCAACTTTTAAGTTATACCAACCAAAGGAAAAGCCTGTTGTACCATCTTCAACAAAAATTCCCAATGAACCCGAAGTAGAAAAAATATCCCTTTTTGATTTAATGGATGAACTCTAAAGACTTTTTGACCATTCTTCTTTTCATTCATTCCAATTTTTATTACAATAGAAGTAGAGGTGAAGTTATGATTCTATCGCGTTTTATTCCCACTTGGTATGAACCACATCTTCACGATATCAATCTCGAATTCTTGAAGAACAATGGAATTCAAATCGTTTTTTGTGATCTTGACAATACTTTGGTAGCCCATCATTTGAGTCTTCCCGATTCTCGAGCAATTGCCTTTATCAATTCCATTTTAAAAAATGAAATGACACTATGCGTGATTTCAAACAATCGGGAGGAACGAGTATCAAATTTTTGCAAAAATCTACCTGTCCTTTATCTTGCCTCAACCAAAAAACCACGTCGCTCTCGACTAATAAGATTCATCGAGTCTCACCAGTTTGATTTAGATAAATGTGTTATTGTCGGAGATCAACTACTAACTGATGTGTGGTTAGCGAACCGATTGGGATGTCGCAGCATTTTGGTTGAGCCGGCTGTGGATTCCGATCTCTTGATTACAAAACTTAATCGGCTCATAGATCGGAAAATACGTTCATATTTTAAAAGAAAAAGATTATTAAGGCCAATGGGCCAAAGAGGAGGGGACTTGTTATGACCGAAAAACTTCATTGCTTTGGTTGTGGATCCGAGTTGCAAACAACAGACGAAAATGCTGTAGGTTACATACCTTCTCATCTCCTTGAGACACACACAACCTTATTGTGCCGTCGTTGTTTTCGGTTGCAGCATTACGGACAGAATACTCAAGTGGACTTATCCAATGAAACCTTCCGTTCACTTCTCGCAGAAATTGACTCCAAACGATGTCTAGTTGTTTATGTATTCGACTTACTCAATTTCTTTGGAAGTGTCATCGACAATCTAGTGGATTATATTCGAAACAATCCTATTCTTGTCGTAGTCAATAAAATCGATTTACTACCAAAATCAATTTCGATGGAAACAGTGCGAAAATGGACTGAAAAACGATTGAATGAATTACACATTCCTTACATTGGCATAGAACTTGTTAGTTCAGAAAAAAATCAGAATTTGGATTCTCTGTTTGCAGCCATGACTGAACATCGTCATGGAAGAGATGTCTATGTCATTGGCAATGCCAATGTTGGAAAATCATCGTTGATTAATTCCATCCTTCGTAATTATCCCAATGACACATCTCACTTTATTACATCCAGCCGCTTTCCAGGAACGACATTACACCTTGTCCAAATTCCATTTGATAATAGTTCTTTCCTTTTTGATACACCTGGTTTGCTTTCTCAGACTAGCATTGTTTCTGCTGTTGATGATCGTAACCTTCGCTATCTATTAACCAACAAAGAAATAAAGCCCATTTCTTTCCAGTTGCTGCCTAAGCAATCCATTCTTATTGGATCATTAGGGAGAATTGATTTTACAGAAGGGAAGCCCACCACTTTTATATTTTTTGTAAGTCCTCGTGTCAAATTACATCGTACAAAAGCTGAACAAGCCAGTGATAAATTGAATAAGTTTATGAATGATCCCCTTTATATTCCAAAAGCAAAAGCTATATCATCAAGCGATCAATTGATTAAACAAACCATTATTCTTCCCAAGCATCCACGTTCCTCCATTTACATCGATGGTCTTGGCGTGATTGATGTCCTGCATGGTGGTCAAACTGTTGATCTCTACCTACCGAACCATACGAATGTTTCTATCCACGAATCGCTAATTGGAGGCGAGCAAAAATGATTTTAACTGGAAAACAAAAGCGTTTTTTACGAGCTCAAGCAAATACACTTCCTGCATTTTTCCAAGTTGGAAAAGAAGGACTATCCGAATCCCTTTATCTTACTATTGATACTGCTCTTGAGGCCCATGAGTTGGTCAAAATCACTCAGCTAAAGACATGTACACTTTCGAAAGAAGCAATTGCCGACGCTATCACTGCAGCAACAAAAAGTCATCTTGTTCAAATGATTGGACATACATACATTTTCTATCGACCAAGTAAAAAGAATCTTTATGAACTCCCTAAGGAATAAATGAATGCACCAAGTATTACTTGTTGGCGGGACTTTTGACCCCATCCATAATGAACATCTTCGATTGGCTGAACTAGCCATTAAGTTTTTTGCTTTGGATGAAGCTTGGTTCTTGATTGCAAAAACGCCTCGTTGGAAAAGGGGAGTCACTAAATCTAAACATCGACTTGAAATGCTAGAGATTTCTTTAAAATCCTATGCTAATTTTAGAGTATGCAAGCTTGAACTGGAGTCTAGTCATCGCCATGTCACCTATACCATCGATACCATTAAACAACTCCACATTCTTCATCCTGAAACGAAGTTTTATTTTCTCATTGGTTCGGACCAATTAAGAGAACTTCATCGGTGGAAAGATATTGATGAACTTTGTAATCTGATTCAATTCATCTTGGTTCATCGTCCAAACTATCCGTTCCACAAGGAGAATTATGAACGCTATCATGTCATTGACAGTCATATTGTCGGGCGAGAGGTATCAAGCACCAATATCCGACTAGGAATCCTTCATGATGTTCCAAATGAAGTTCAGCAATACATTCTTCGTAATGGCATTTATTTGGATCAAATAATGCAAAATACACTTCCAAGAAAACGATATCTGCATAGTAAATCAGTGGCAAAACTTGCCGTTAAACTTGCAAGATCAAATAAAATGAATGTCTCTCAAGCATATATTGCTGGCATCTTACATGACTGTGCCAAGAATCTTACTATTGATGACCAACGTGCTTTAATGGAAAGGCATTTCCCTAATTATTTGTCTTATTCGCCACACGTATATCATCAATTCATTGGCAGCTATCTAGCTAAGGAAAAATACCATATCATTGATGAAGTCATTTTAAATGCTATTGCATCCCATGCAACCGCATCTACCTCTATGGACAAGTTAGCAAAACTGCTTTATTGTGCTGATAAAATTGATCCTTCACGGGAATATGACTCTTCTAGACTTATTGATATATGTAAAAGAGACATTGAGGCAGGATTTTGTCTCGTGTTACGGGAAAATCTTCATTATCTCCGCTCTAAAAATATCCCAGTCGAGCCTATTACACAACTCACATTGACAACCATTTGCATCAAGGAGGATTCCATTGAATGAAATATCTAGCTGCCATCGTTAATACACTCGACCAAAAGAAAGCTCGAAACATCCAAATCATCAATGTTTCGCAATCGAATCCAATTGCAGAATACTACATCATTTGCGATGCCGATAATGAGCGGCAACTTGAGGCGTTGGCGAATGCAATAGAGGATACTTTAACTACCATGAATCGAAACATCCATCACATAGAAGGTCGAAAATCAAAATGGGTTCTTGTGGATGCTAGCAACATTATTATTCACATTTTTCACACTTCGGAGCGAGAAAAATATGGGCTTGAACGACTATGGAGTGACCACCCTCGAATCGACATCGAAGAACTTCTTCATTATAAAGGAGAAACACAATGACAGCAAAAGAATCCATATACAATGAAATCATTTCCCAAGCAACATCGTTAATGGATCCTCAAGCTGGTTGGCTTGCAAATTTTTCAAATCTAGCAGCATTACTTTGGTTGCACCTGCCCGATATCAATTGGGTCGGTTTCTATTTCCAAACAAGTCCAGACCAGCTTACATTAGGGCCGTTTCAAGGAAAACCTGCGTGCACAATTATTCCAATGGGGAAAGGTGTATGTGGTACAGCAGCTTCACTTAAAAAATCAATTATTGTAGATGATGTGCACAATTTTGATGGTCACATCACTTGTGATGAATCTTCAGCATCAGAAATAGTTCTTCCAATCCTAGAAGCCGATGAGATTATTGGAGTCCTTGATATTGACTCACCCTATCTAAATCGATTCGATAATGTTGATCAAACTTTTCTCGAGAAAATTATTCATATACTATTATCTGCTTCACGTTAGAAAAAAGTCACGTTCTTGAAAGAGAAGAAGTGACTTTTAAACGCATCAAATAACTTCGTATAATTTATATTATGTTATTTTAATTCGCGTAAACGACTTGTTCCAAGCAATCCATGATTTGATTCCACTCCAAAATTAGCCGCAATTGTTGCGCCAATGTCAGCAAATGTATCACCATCTTTCATTTGCTCACTTCCAACTAAGCGTGGTGAATGAATTATCCATGGAACATTTTCTCTTGTGTGGTCGCTTCCTTTGTATGTTGGATCATTTCCGTGATCCGCTGTAATCATCAATAAATCATTGGGGCCAAGTTCTGCAAGCAAATCACCCAATTGTACATCAAATTCTTCAAGAGCTCGTCCATAACCATGGCTATCTCTGCGATGGCCATATTCCATATCGAAATCTACAAGATTAACAAAGCAAAGCCCATGAAAATCTTGTTTTGCTAGCTCAATCGTATGATTCATTCCAATTGTGTTTGACGCAGACTTATAAGCTTTGGTAATTCCTTTTCCATTAAATATATCGTTAATTTTACCAATGGAAATAACATCGTTTCCATTGTTCTTTAGTAAATCAAGGTAGGTGTTCGCAAATGGAGATAAGGCATAATCGTGCCGCCGTGGAGTTCGAGTAAATCCGGTTGCTGCAGTACCAATAAATGGTCGGGCGATAATCCTTCCGACTTTCCATTCGGGTTTCATCATGATTTCACGAGTAGTTTCACAAATATGATACAATTCTTCGATTGGTACTGTTTCCTCGTGTGCTGCAATTTGTAGTACTGAATCAGCGGATGTATATACAATAATTGATCCATTAATACGTTGTTGTTCGCCTAATTCTTTAATTATTTCAGTTCCACTAGCCGATTTATTGCCGATTACTTTTCTGCCAGACTTTCTTTCGATCTCATCAATTAGTTCTTGAGGGAATCCAGTTTCAGTAAATGTTTGAAAAGGTTGTTCAATATAAAGTCCCATCATCTCCCAATGGCCAGTCATAGTATCTTTTCCAACACTTTTTTCAGCTAGTCGACCAACAAAATGTGGGAGCGAAGCATCAAGTGGCTTAATAGCGATGTAATCATCTAATTTCCCTAGACCCAATGATGCAAGATTAGGTAATTGTAAACCTCCAACTTGGATATCTATATTTCGCAATGTGTTTGCGCCTTGGTCCCCAAAAGAAGCAGCATCGTGAGCATGACCAATCCCCACTGAATCTAAAACAATAAGAAATACTCTAGAAAATGGCTGATGTTTCATTTTTTGAAATCCCCTTTCTTTGCGAACGGATGATGAAGTAAATAAGTTTCATGCAACTGTTGACTTGTTAAATGCGTATATATTTCGGTTGTTTGGATACTGCTATGGCCAAGTAAAGCTTGTAAAGTTCTTAGATCTGCTTGGTTTTTTAACATGTTACTAGCAAAACTATGTCGTAACATATGTGGTGATACTTTTTTAGTTAATTCTGCCTTTATCCCATAATTACGAATCATCCGAAAGATGAATGACCTTGATAATACTCGCCCCTTTTGTGACAAGAATACTTGTCTAGGGGGATTTTTCGACCCAAAAAGTATAAATTTGGGTCGGACTTGATTGAGGTATTGAGAAAGTGTTTCCAGTGCATATTCGCCTAGTAATACAATTCTTTGCTTATCTCCTTTTCCAACGCACCTTGCAGTACATTCTTGAAGGTTTAAGTCATTAACGGTTATTTGAATTAATTCACTTACTCGCATTCCAGTTGAATATAAGACTTCCAAAATTGCCCGATCGCGAATTCCATTCAAACTATCAAGTGGTATTGAATTCATCAAATTAATGATTTCTTCTTGTTCCAAAAAAGCAGGAAGTGGATGGGATTTTTGAGGGAAATCAATAACCTCGGAAGGATTATAATCAATTAGATTTTGATTATAAACCTCCTTATAAAATGATTTTATCACACTTAAAGTCAAAATAATGCTTCGACGCGCATAATTTTTCTTGCCTAATTCAATTAAGTAATTTCGAATATGAGAAGAATCGATTTTTAAGAGTGATGTATTATTTGAAACAAGAAAATCAGAAAAACTCTTTAGCACACGTTCGTAGGTCTTAATGGTATTTATCGCATAATTTTTGTCATAGAAACGTGATTCTAAAAAATTTGATATTTCATTCATCAGTATCACCTATCATTTCAGATGCAATTATTACTTTAGGTTTGCTTCCTAATTTCTCGTTTATTTCTTTTACAATTTGATCGACTTTTCGCTTATTATGAACTGTTTCTCGATCAAAGATTGAGAGTTGTTTAGCAAATGAATCAATCCTTGCTACATTATGCAGCGTAATACCCAGCAATCGTATAGGTCGACCCTCTTGATAATTTTGATCAAAAAGTCTCATTGCATTCATAAGAATGACTTCATAATCATTTGTTGGGTCATCAATGCTTATAGATCGATTAGAGTTTTTAAAATCATAATATCGAATTGTAATAGAAATTGTCATTCCGAAAAGTTCGTCTCTTTGAGCACGCCTAGATACACTTTTTGCAAGCTTAGAAAACATCTCTTTAATTTCCTGATAATCAGAAGTGTCATGAGCAAAAGTCCGCGAATTTCCAACTGATTTTGCATCAAAAGATTCCGTATGAACAATAGAATCATCATTGCCATTCGCCCAATTAAAAAGCAGTCCATACATTTTCCCTAATTTACTTTTCAAGTATGCTTGGTCATTATAATGAACAAACTCACCGATAGTTTGGACTCCATTATCTAAAAAGAACTTAGCAGTTTTCTTCCCAACTCCATACATATCACCTATTTTAAGCGGCCACAACAATGTTGGGATATCCCTTTTACGAAGAACAGTTATTCCCAAGGGTTTCTTCATATCACTGGCCATTTTTGCAAGAAACTTATTTGGCGCTACGCCTATACTACATTTTAGCCCTGTTTCTTTAAGAATGGTATCTTGAATATTCTTAACGAAAGAAATCGGATTAGCTGTGATGGATATTTTGTTAGTTATATCAACATAACATTCATCAATACTTGCAAGTTCTATAATATCGGAAAACCTTTTGATAATGCTAATAAACTTATGTGTAAAAAATTCATATAGGCGAAAATCAGGTGAAACAATAATTAAATGAGGACAAAGTTTTTTTGCTTGAAAAACCGGCATAGCAGAACGAACGCCAAATTCACGTGCCTCATATGATGCAGTTGTAATTATCGATCTGCTACTTTTCCCACCAACCGCAATGGGTTTCCCTTGATATTTTGGCTCAATAACCTGTGCACATGAAGCAAAATAAGCATTCATATCAATATGTAAAATAATACGGGACATTAATATTCACCCCATTAAAACTATATATATACTATTATTCGACTTTTAGTAGTTCTTTGGCCATTTTTATATTAATCTCTGTCGGTTTGATATTCGTCGATAACATCGATGCAATCTC
>CAZVZF010000033.1:0-9079 GCA_964631095.1 uncultured Eubacteriales bacterium | reverse complement strand
GAGGGGGCGCTTGGTCCTGAAAATGTATCCTCGTACTTTTTTGATGATGAAGGAGTTCTTGCGCATGATACCATTGTGATTGAGAAGGGAATTCTCCAAACAGGTATTGCCGATACTCTTTCGGCCATGCAACTTGGTATTGAACCAACCGGAAATGGAAAACGGCAGTCTTATGAGCGCAAAACCTATACGCGCATGACCAATACCTACTTTGAACCCGGTAATGATTCTCTTGAAAAAATGATTGAATCCATTGATAAAGGATACTTAATCTCAACAATGATGAGTGGCATGGAAGACCCCAAGAATTGGGGAATACAGTGTGTGGCACTTGTAGGAAGAGAAATTAAAAATGGACGATTAACGGGAGCCATTGTCTCTCCGGTTTATATGACAGGTTATGTCCCTGATTTATTGCAATCCATTTCCATGGTTTCCCGTGATTTTGAAATTGATGGTGGGGGAATGTGTGGGAAAGGGTATAAAGAATTTGTGAAAACTGCCGGTGGCGGTCCATATTTGAAAGCTAGGGTGGCCTTATCATGAAACAATTATTACAATCTATTCTTCGCTCCATTCCAGAAATCATTGCCTATGAGATTCAAGGTGTCACCGATCAATCGCAAGAATTATTTTTTGTTAAGCGTCGTTTGGAGATGAATCGTTCGAAGCAAGTGACCCATTATGGTGTAACCATATATCGAGAAATTGAACAAAATGGGACAAAAATGCTCGGAAGTTCACGAACGCTTGTTTCCCCATCCATGACTCAAACTGCACTAAAGCAAGCCTTTGAACAAGCATTCTATGCTGCTCAATTTGCGCTAGTGCCAATGTTTAAACTCCCCACTTCTAGTTCGGTGTTACCTCCCTCAATTTCTTCCAACTTAGCTGAAAAGCCACTTCAAGAAACGGCAATTTCAATGGCCGAAGCAGTATATGAAGCGGATCATTTTCAAGAAGGTTTCATTAATTCGTGTGAAATCTTTGTTCACCATAAAACTATTGAATTCCTTAATTCTAATGGAGTTCATCTTCAAACAGAATCCTACGATGCCGAGGTTGAATATGTATGTACTTGGAAAGGCATTCATGAAGAAATTGAACGTTACGATTTAGTACATCTTGCTCATTTTGATCCAAATGTTTTACGGGAACGTGTTATAGAAACATTATTATCAGCCAAAGGAAGAGCAGAGGCACAACCCATGCCTTTCTTCAAAGATATTTCGGTGCTATTACGTACCGATGCTATCTCTGATTTAATGCGTTACTTCTCATTGAATACGAATGTTCAGTCCATTTTCCAAAAAATCAGTGTAGCAACTCCTGGATTTCCACTTCAAGGCGAAAACATTCGTGGCGATAAAATTACGCTTACCATCGACCCCCTTTTAAGTGGTTCGACGCTTTCGGCTCCCTTTGATTCCCACGGATGCATTGGAGTTCCGACTACAATACTTCAAGATGGGATTGTCGAAAAACTTTGGGGATCGACCCAGTATGCTCAATATGTAAAGACGCCGTATTCTGTTGATAGTAATAATCTAGTTTTATCTGGTGGAACTCTTGATGAAACTGCAATGAAGCAATCGCCTTATGTTGAGATTGTCTCGTTTTCTGACTTACAAGTTGATGAGATTACGGGTGCCTTTGGAGGCGAAATCCGATTAGCATACTATTTTGATGGTACCCATCTATTGCCGGTAACTGGTGGAGCATTTAGCGGGAACATCAATGAATGTCGTGGAGATTGGTATTTTTCAAAGGCCATGCACCAAGAGAACTCTTTTAATGGTCCTAAATACATGTTGCTTCCTCATCGAACAATTATGAACCGTTAAATTAGAGCCACCTTGTGAACCAAGGTGGTTTTTTTGTGAAGACATTATGTGAAAAAACATACAAAAAAAGCCTTTTTTAGCAGTCATAATTTCCTTTTCAACCTTTTAAATAAATGATACAATAAACTTGATGTGAAATGAGAAACGGAGTTGATTGATTCCATGGGAATTTTTTGCACAAAGGGACGAGTTCAAGTTCCAGGATTTAAGCATTTAAGCACCGAACAATCCTTGCTTGTTTTACCTTCTCCCGAACAAGTGCGTCTCCCTATTGTTGGCCCGAATGGGCTTGAATACGAAGTCTTGGTGAAAACCGGTGATCATGTAAAAATTGGCTCATTAATTGCTCGTCGTAAAGATTTTCCTGTTCCACTTTTTTCACCAGTTTCTGGTGAAGTTGGGAATGTAGAAATGCGTTTTCACGCTGGATTAGGACGCCCAGTTAAACATCTCGTCATTGTTAACGACAAACAAGAGGAACGAGAAACGTTATCTCACTTAATTGTTGGGGAAAATCCTACTCAAAGTGCTATTGTAGAAGCGATTAAAGAAGCAGGAATTATTGGCATGGGTGGAGCAGGCTTTCCAACATATGTCAAATATTTAAATTGCAAGGAAATGGACGCTATTTTACTTAATGGCATTGAGTGTGAACCTTATCTCACAACAGATTTCTTGATGATGCAGTCTGAACAAGAATGGTTGTTAAAAGGTGCTGAGTATTTACGTCTTGCTGCTAATGCTAAACGTATTATTATTGCAATTAAACGTGGGAAACAGGCAGTCATCAATGCACTTAATAGTATTTTACCGAATTACCCATTAGTGAAGTTAGTAGAAGTTCCTGATGTATATCCCATGGGGTGGGAGCGCAGTTTAGTCAAAGAAGTGTTTCATAAAGAATATAATAAATTTCCCGCTGAAGTTGGTGTTGTTGTCAACAATGTTCAGACCGCAGCTGCTGTTGGACGAGCGTTATGCAATGGCGAAATTGTCACTTCAAGAGTGCTTACAGTCAGTGGAAATGCAGTGAAGATGAATCGAAATGTCCGTGCAACTATTGGTACTTTGGCTAGTGATGTATTAGCGGCAGTTGGAGGCTATCAAGAGGGTATAGAAGCAATTTCACTCATCGCAGGGGGACCAATGTCTTCGAAAGCTCAATTAAATGACACCTTTGTTATCACCCCTGTTGTTAATGGACTCACTGTTTTAAAACGCGTGGAATGGAAAGCTGAACCTTGCTTGCGATGTGGAGATTGTACGCTCGCCTGCCCTGCGCACCTTCAACCGGTTGAAATCAAAAATGCTGTTGAGGAAAAAAACACAGATCGAATTTTGACGCTTGACGTGAGTGCTTGTGTGGAATGTGGACTTTGTAGTTATGTATGCCCTTCTAAAATTGAAGTTATGGAAGCCGTTAAGAAAGCCAAAATTCAATTAAAGATAGCCCAAGCAAAAGCGAATTTAGGAAAGTAAAGGGGGAGTAATCAATGAAATTTGGAATGTTACCTGCTCCCTATTTGCGGAGTAAACGCTCGACAAAAAAAATAATGTTGTTAGTGACAGCTGGACTTGTAATTGTATGGATTGCCTCCATCATTTATAATTTCTCGCTACGCTCTAGTTATGGTGAACAGGCAATCATAATTGGCTTGATTGCACTTATCACAACCTTCCTTTTGGATGCTATCTGGGCATTTTTCAAACTTCGCCCAGCCTTTCAAAAACAAAAGAAATTCGACTTGAAAATATTTTTGAAAGAAATTCTCCATTCATATAGTTATGTTACGGCATTGATTTTTGCGCTTACCGTCCCAGTAGGGACTCCAATATTCGTGGTTGTTTTAGGAGCTGTGGTGAGCACCGCCGTTGGAAAAATGATTTTTGGCGGATTTGGCTTTAACATTGTTAATCCAGCTGCAGTTGGACGTATTGTTGTTGGACTTGCTTATCCAAGTACACTTGTTCATTATATGCGAGATACTCATATTGGTTCAGTGGTTGCGGGAGCGACACCCACATCTTCCATGGCAACCAATTGGTTTAGTACTCAACTACCCGAGGGGATTGATTCCATCGGCCAGCTATTTATTGGTAATTATAGTGGCGCTTTGGGAGAAACATTCACCTTGTTACTGTTTGCGATTGCTATTGTCTTCTGTGTTCTTCGCGTCATTGATTGGCGAATTCCTACTTTCTATCTTGGAACAATCATTGTCTCTGCCATTGCAGTAGCATTGTTTAAACAATTAAATGTGCTTGACTATGTACTTATTCACTTGGCAATCGGTGGAAGTGCGTTTGCTGCAGTTTTCATGCTGACGGATCCTGTGACTTCGCCAACTTCACCTTATGGAAAGATTATTTTCGCCATTGGAGCAGGTCTCATTACCTTTCTTATTCGGGTTAGCGGAGCCACCCCTGAAGGAGTCATTTTTTCTATTGCAGTAATGAATCTCTCCGTCCCATTAATCGATCGATATATCAAAGGACGGACGACAGATCATTTAAAACGTAAAGCCATTGTTACGGCTGCCTTGCTCCTTTTCGCTGCCCTTTTCAATGTTGGAATTATATATTTGAAAGAACATGCTGGTGGCGATAGCATTGCTTATAATGCCTATCATCTCATTGAAATGCCTAATCTAACGGAAGGAATTCTTTTGGAAGGGGTGATGATTCCATGAAACCCATGATTAAATTACCAATCGTACTGGCTCTCTTTGCAGCGATTGCAACCGCTGGATTGGCCTTTGTATATCATATTGCAAACCCAATTATTCAGCAAAACCAAATAGCTGAAGAAGCCGATACACTTGCACAACTTTATCCGAGTGCAACGTTTGAACTGTATGATTCTTCTCCCGGCGCCTCTTATGCTGATTATGGCATTACGAGTGTATATGCAGCAAAAAATGGAAATACTGTTATCGCTTATCTCTATCGTGTCAGTATCAAAGCGTACAAAGGGGGAGAAGTTCGTTATCTCTTGTCAATTGATACTAATGGCATTTTTCGCGGCTTTAAGGTGTTGGTAATGGAAGACCAAACATCAGGAATTGGTACGATTGTCGCTGAGCCTTCATTCTCCGCCCGCTTTCTTAATCAATCCATTGAGGACCTTGCAGAATTGGATCCCATGAATCTTGGCAATGGAGTTATTGTTTCGGGGGCTACGCGAACCACTCAACCTACTTTGATGAGTATTCAAGCATGTGGACGTTATTTCCAAAACGAAATTGAAGGATAGGAGGGAACATCAAATGAAAAAAGCGCAAATCTTTATTGCTGGTTTATTCAAAGAAAATCCTGTCCTTGTCATGTTTCTTGGAATGTGTCCAACTTTAGCAGTATCAACCAATCTTGATAATGCCATCGGTATGGGACTCGCAGTTATTATTGTTCTTCTTTTATCGAATATTGTTATTTCGCTGATAAAAAAATTGGTTCCCAATGAAATTCGTATTCCAATTTATATTGTTGTCATCGCAACTTTTGTTAAAATTATCGACCTTCTTATGCATGCGTTTACTCCCGATTTATATGCGTCCCTTGGTATCTTTATTCCTCTGATTGTCGTCAACTGTATTATTCTAGGTCGCGCTGAAGCATTTGCCTCAAAGAACACAGTCTTCGATTCCATCCTTGATGCCTTAGGGATGGGCTTAGGCTTTACCATGGCTTTGTTGCTTATTTCTGGAATTCGTCAATTCATTGGTACTGGGGCACTGTTTATATCGAACCCATTTAATCCCTCGCAGATCATCTTTTCAACAGGGAATATACTTGGGGACTATGCGTTTGGAATCTTTCAGACACCAGCTGGCGCTTTCTTAGTTCTTGGATTCCTTGTTGCGATACTAAATGCATTCCGTTTGAATCGTGAAAAGAAAAATGCTCTTACACAGGAAAAGAAATAGGGGGAATCAATCGTGGAAATATTTACTATTGCCATAACGGCTATTTTAATCAATAATATTGTTCTCTCTAAATTTTTAGGAATTTGTCCGTTTTTAGGCGTCTCCAAAAAATCCAGCTCAGCCCTGGGGATGGGACTTGCCGTTATCTTTGTCATTGTAACATCCTCCATTGTAACCTTTGGGATCTATCATCTTATTCTCACACCACTCGAAATCCAGTATATGGATCTCATTACCTTTATTGTAGTTATTGCTGCTTTGGTTCAATTTGTTGAGATGGTCATGAAGAAATTCTTGCCAAGCTTATACAAGGCCTTAGGCATTTATTTACCATTAATCACCACCAACTGTGCGGTATTAGGGGTGGCATTAGAGAACATCAAATATGATTATACATTTGGACAAATGCTTGTCTATTCGATTAGTGTTCCCGTTGGCTACTTACTCGTTATTATGTTGTTTTCCGCCATTCGCGAAAAGCTTGATAGCGCCCCTGTTCCGAATGCATTCAAAGGAAATGCGATTGCACTCATTGTCGCTGGACTAATGGCGTTAGCCTTTTCTGGCTTTGCAGGGTTGGTGTAATGATGGAATTTGCAGCATTATGGATGATCGCATTGATAGGCATTTATCTACTTGTCTATCTTCTCAATAAGCGTACCCCTGTTCCTCCTGGGTGTGAAAATCTTGATCAATCTTGTGGCGGTTGTCATCTCATTACTTGTACACGAAATCCCATCCATCACGAAAAGGAGGAAAGTCACTGATGAATATTACTAACATACTTTTAGCCGTTGCAACCTTATTTATCATTGGAGGTTTGCTGGGTCTTCTACTAGCAGTCGCTTCAAAGTATCTTGAGGTCAAAGAAGATGAGCGCGTGAAACGCGTTCAGGAGATGCTCCCCGGTTATAATTGTGGCGCATGTGGGGAACCGGGGTGCAATGGTCTTGCCATCAAACTTGTTAATGGTGAAGCAAAGCGTGTCAGTTTATGCAAACCCATTAAAGAAGATGCCAAAATTGCCATTAAAGAATATTTAAATGTGACACCGGGACCTGACGGAAAAACTGTTAAAGTTGAGTTATAATTAAAAATCCTGCTACAACAAATAGCAGGATTTTTTCATAAAAAACTTCGGGTTGGAAGGAATGACCAACCCGAAGGGAAGAAAACGAATTGAATTACTAGTTTGCTTGAGCAGCTAAATAAGCATCACATGCATCTTGGACGGCTGCAGCAGCCATTCCGCTTGAATAGGTAACTCCAGCAATAACGGTTAAGCTTGATGGAATGGCAATGGTTTTTTGACCACTTGTGCTGTTTTCAACTGGTGTGTAGGTGATTGCATAATCGGCGACTGCTGATGCATCAAGACCAACAAACTGCGCCAAGAAGGTGTCAGCATTGCTTATCCATTTTCCTAAGTAAGTGAGTGTGGAATCGGGCATAGCAGGGGTAGAAGCATTGTGTTTTCCAGAGGTAATGAAATTTCCGAGGTCGCTATATAGAATGTTTGCAATTTTACCGTCGGTGGCAAACTTCACAAACAACACTGTATCGCTATGATAATTATTATCCTTCAAGCCAACGCCTTTATAATAGCCTGCGGTAGCGAGCTGAGTCTCGTCCATTAAGTAAAATGGGAGGACAGATTGTTCACGTTCTAACGTCTCAATTTCGGAAGTCAGTGCATCGATACGAGTATTTAAATCCTCAATATCATCCTCCGCACCACCGCTACATCCGGCAACGGAAAGTCCGAGGGCAAGCAAAACAGCTGGGAATAGTATTTTTTTGTTCATATCATCATATTTCCTTTCTTTGTGATTTCAATTATTATGGATCGAAATCTTTGATAATTCTATCATATATCAAGGGATTTTATTTGTCAAACACTATCATTGTAATGATTTTTTTCACAAAGTTTCTTCTTGTAAACACGATGCTTTGTTGGAAAGAATCTTTTGTTTTGTGGCCTTGTAGGTTATAATGAAAACGGTGATTTTTGTGAAATTCTCGTTGACGAAAATAGATGTAATCAAACTTGTTGTTACAGGTCTGTTAAGTGGTGTTATTCTTGTCTCCAGTAGTCTGATTCGCTCTGGTGTTTTTTCGCAAACCGAAGAACGATATTGGCAGTCGTTTGTCCTTTATGGATTGTTCCATTCCGATGTTCAAGTGCAGCTTTATGCAACAGAACCTGAATTTAATGAATTAAAGCGCTTCGTCCAAGTAAAGATGAACCAATACGATGTCCTTTTTGACCGTTACTATCCAGCGAGCGATGGGTCGAATAACGAAGTGGCCAATATGTACTACATCAATGAACATTATAATCAAGGACCCATTCCCATTCATGCTGATTTATTTGAATTGCTTCAATATGGCATTGAATATACGAAACTTACTGAGGGAAGTTTTCATCTTGGAATTGGAGCGTTAACCGACCTTTGGGCGCCTTACTTTAATCCTCTTGAATCTCTAGGACAAACAAATCAATTACCGGATATCGAAGATCATATAGAACCAACTTTGGCTGAGATTACAGCAGCAAGAGCGTGTGTTCCTAATTATCTCAATATCGATCAATTTGTAATTCTTAACGAAGACGCCCACACCATTGAAATACAAGCACTTCCTGGTTGTGAATCCCAAATATCGTTAAGTGTTGGAGCTATTGCCAAAGGGTACGCAACAAAGAAAGTGGCGGACGCCATCCAGGAATTGGGTTATTATTCCATATTTAACTCAGGGCACAGTTCCATTCAATTTGACACCGATCCCAATTTGATAAAAACAATTTATTTAATCAACCCATTGGATCCAAGCCAAACATCATCGCTATACCCTGATTATGCGGCTATTTTAACAACCACTCATAATATTGCATTTTCGACTTCAGGGGATTATGAACAAAACTTCTTAATTTTCGATGGAGAATCTTTGGTAAGACGTCATCATATACTTGATGGTAGCACAGGGTATTCTAACAATGCCTATCGTGCGGTAAGCGTGATGACTGATGATTCTACCTTAGCAGACATTCTTAGCACGGCACTGATGAATTTAACGATGGAAGAAGGACTTGGTTTCATTCAAACTTTGCGAGAACTTGGTCATGAGGTGGAAGCTGTGTGGCTTGTAGAAGCTGTTGTTGAGGAGCAATCAACCATCACTATTCACCGCACACATGGTATCCAAATACAAGAAACAACGTATGAAGTGATTGAAGTGGAGGAAGAGCCATCATGAAACTTGGATTGCATCAAAATAGTAGCGATATTACTTATTTTTGCCTTGCTATTCTCG
>CAZVZF010000032.1:0-9429 GCA_964631095.1 uncultured Eubacteriales bacterium | reverse complement strand
ATATCACTTATTCTTTCTTTCTAAATTAGGTCTCACATCATTTACAAACTTACATATGAGTTAAACATCAGCAAAACATGATTCGCCAATAAACTCGCGCAGCAATGAATTGCAAGGGACAAGCCAATCGTCAATGTCTTTAAAGTATTTTAGAAATTTAACGAGACTATTAGCAGTAATGTAGTATTCAGAATTCTTATCAATCTTTTGAAGCAAGGGGAGTGCGTGCTTCTTCATCACACATAGTTCATAACTAAGTTCAGAGTTAAATACATAATCTACGCCTTCTTGGTTTTCATAAATCCATTTAAATTCTCCTCTTCGAACGGAGTTCCAAACGGAAATAGTTTTTTCGGCATCAAAGCCGCGGAACTTGTGATCACGTACTAGACGACGCAGCAAACGGAACTGAGTAACACTTATAGGGTTATGGTTGTCGAGATTGGTTTGGATGTGTGGCGCAATATATATTTTAAATTTTTGATCCCGAGGGATGGAAGAAGTGAGTATTTCATTGAGGGCATGGATTCCTTCAATGATGATAGGACTGTGAGCAGAGATGCGAACTTTTTGTGTTCGGGTGCGACGACCTTCTTTGAAGTTAAAAATAGGCATATCAACTTCCTCGCCATTAATGAGAGCCAATAAGTGTTCGTTAAAGAGATTGATATCAATTGTATTAATATCTTCAAAATCGTATTTTCCATTTTCATCGGGTTGAATTTGATCACGATCAAGATAATAGTCATCAATCGATACTTTGACTGGATGAATGCCGCGAGTCATTAATTCGATACGCAAACGATGTGAAAATGTAGTTTTTCCCGAAGAAGAGGGACCCGCAATTGCAATAACACGGGTAGAGTCAATGTTGCGTGCGATGATATTACCGAGTTCAGCTAGTGAATTATTATGTCGTGTTTCACACATATTCACAAAATCAACTGTGCCACCATTGGACACATGAGCGTTGATTTCAGCAATTGTTTCAGATTTACATGTTTTGGCCCAAAGATTAGCTCTTTTTAATGTTTGACCATAGGTTGGTTCATCCTCAAATGCTGGAATAATTCCACCTCGCTCCGCACGAGGATATTGAATGATAATTCCAGGAGAATATAGACGCATTTTGAAGTGTTTTAAATAACCAGTAGTAAGGACCATGTAACTGTACATATAATTTAGGTATCCATCGCATTGGTACAAGTGAACAGTTTTTTCGGGACGATACGGTAGCACATCAATTTTATCGAGCAAATGATTGGATCGATAGACTTCAGCCGCCTCTTCTTTAGTGACAACTTGACGTTGAATCGGTAAATCTAAAGCCACAAGACGCTCCATTTCATCTTGAATCATCGATAGCATTGCTTGGTTGAATACTTTATCACACAAAATTTTGCAAAAAATGGAACGTGAAATGTGATAGTTGAATTTGATATTCAAATCTGGGAAGATACGGTTGACTGCCATTGCAAATAAATAACGAAGTGAAGACTCGTAAATCTTCATGCTTTCATCATTGTCAAGGGTGAGAAATTCAACGATACTATCTTGGCTAATTTCAAAAGATAGTTCACGAAGTCGGTTGTTTACGGTACATGCAATGATATTATAATTGGGGACATCCATAAGCTGGTAAGCACGTACTTTTTGATCGAATGTGCGAATTTGGTTGTTAACAGAAATCTTAAACATTGGGGGGCTCCTTTCAAATAAAGACATTGGATAATCATGTATGCTACCCTGAAAGCGTCGAATGGATTCTTTCTATATCAGAAAAATTATAATAGAAAGAAAAGCAAGGCAATCTTATTTTATGCTATTTGATACAAAAAATAAACAAGAAGAATTTCCAACGCCCATTTCATTGAAAAAACAAGTATAATATCCTTACGAGGTGATTGTTATGAAAAAAAGAGGTATTGTTTCTTTTTTCATCTTAATATTTGGGTTTGCTGCCCTTTCATTATGGCTCTATACAGTTGTCGTTAAAGTTGGAGCGGATTTAAGACCCACAAGTCCCTATTTAGAGTATGGGTATTATGGGGTTGTTTTAGTCTTCTTTTTCTTTTTCTTCCTTCGGCCATTCTTTCTTGTTCTTTTATCCCCTTCGTTTCAAATGCAGCCATTAAGAAAAGTGAAAAAAGAGGATATAGTTAGTGTAAAAGAAGAAAACTATCAAAATATGCGAAAAATGAGTCAGAGACTTATTCAAAAAAAACTTGTTAACACTGAACATATTGAAGCATTGAAACTTCAATTGCGCCAACCATCTCCTGACTTTGAAACCCGCTACCAAACAATGCAAGATACTATTCGAAATGCATTGGATGAAGATTTGAAGAAAGATATTCGTAAGATTATCATTACTGCTGCTCGCGATACATTGTATCTAACATCACTTTCCCAAAATAAATTTGTCGATGTATTAGTAGTAATAGTCAACAATTTCCGACTAACAAAGAAAATTGTCGTACGATGTGGATTCCGCCCTAGTTACTTTAAATTAGTACGATTCTATATCAATGTTGCTATTTCATCACTAATTGCAGATGGAGCCCAAAGTATTGATTTGGGTAGTTTACTTGGTTCAAGCATCAAGGGACTCACAAAACCCATTTTAGGCTCTTTGCTAGATGGGACTGTGAATGCTTTCTTCATGCTTCGTACGGGTTTTCTAGTTCGAAACTTTATTTTTGAAGATCATCGTACTGAGGCAAAAGAAATTGATTTAACGCGGTCGGCATTAATGGAAGCTGTTGCTGCAGTTCCAGAATTAACAATTTCTACAGTTATTCAACCAATTGTCGACGTTTTAAAAGGTACAATCATCACTCCAACGCGGGATATTTTCAAAAAACTATTCCACGATGAAGGATTAGAACCAAGTGAAGAATAAGTCATTAGAATGTAATTGCATAAATTGCGCCGAATTGGGAAATATATGAAAAAGGGTTTTCTTTTCTCTCGGAACATATTATACTTTCTTTCATACCAACTAATCGTAATTGGTACATAGAACTGGAGGCACCCTCATGAGAAAAGTCGCAATTCTTGCCGATAGCACCTGTGATTTACCCCGTGAAGTTGTACGCGCAAGAAATATTCACATTATCCCTCTTTATGTAAGCTTTGATAAAGAGGTGTTTCGCGATGGCGAAGATATTACTCCAGAGGAAATGTATCAAAAAGTGGAAACCCTCGGTTACTTGCCCAAAACTTCTTGCGCTTCTCCTGAAGATTTTAGGTCATCCTTTCAACAGTACATTGATCAAGACATGGATTTAATCTTTATAGGTATTAGTTCGCAATTGTCGGCAACTGTTCAAAATGCTCATTTGATTGCAAGCGAATATCCCGATGGTAGAATCCAAATTATCGATGGAAAGAACTTATCTACAGGAACAGGACTGCTTGTCCTAAAAGCTTGCCGTTTTCGTGATGAGGGAATGACTGCTTCAGAAATCGTTGAGCGAGTTACGGCTTTAATTCCATACGTCCGTTCTCAATTTGTGTTGCAAACTTTGGAATATTTGCATAAAGGTGGACGTTGCTCTGGCATCACTCGTTTTGTCGGAAGTTTGCTTCGCATTTGTCCCAACATCAAAGTGGTGGATGGTGGCATGGTGGTTGCTCGAAAACCTCGCGGGAAAAAAATTGGACTTAATCTTATGGTTGAGGATGTGCTTGAGTCGTTACCTCAAATCGACCGAGACACCATTATGTTAACTCATACAGTTGCACAAAGTGATTATGAGTATATTTTTAATCGACTCCGTAATGAGACGAATTTACCATCATCCATTTTAATGGAATCACATGCTGGTTGCGTAATTGCAAGCCATTGTGGCCCAGGATGTATTGGTATCTTGTACATTGAACACCCTATTAAGGAGTAATACATGAATTCAAGAATAAAATTATTACAAGAAAAAATGCGACAAACTCATGTTGCAAATATTTTGGTGTGGGAAGCCGCATCGATTCGTTATCTTGTCGACCAACAAATAGCCCCATCCTTATGGCCATCAGGATTACTAGTCACTGCAGATGGTAAACCCAAATGGTTTAAATTTACCATTTATCGGACTAGTAAAAGCGATGATTTTGACTCTATTGATTATCACCAAAATGCCAATCCATTTGAATGGATTTCTCAATCACTTTCTCCAGGTTTGACATTAATAGATAAGCGTTGGTCGTATGGATGGATGGAGTCCCTTCGATCATCGCTACCACAAGGAGTTTCCCTAGGGGTTGATACCCTGGTAGATTCTTTGCGTTCTCAAAAGGATGAGGAGGAGCAAGAACGCTTGCGAGCAGCTTCTCGCATTGCCGATAAAGCAATGCTGGCGATTCGACCGTTTTTGAAGATTGGCGTCTCTGAAAGTGAGATTGCTCAAAAAATCGAAACATATCTGCTAGCAGAAGGAGCGGATAAGGTTTCGTTCTCGCCCATTGTATCATTTGGTAGCAATACATCCTATAACCGAATGACGGGAGGAAAATTGCTTGAAGATGGAGATAACGTAATTCTAGATTTCGGGGCAAAATATCAAGGGTATTGTTCGGATATTACTAGGTTTTTTTGCTTTAGGAGCCATAGAAAAGCTCAAGAACTCTATCAAATTGTTTTACAGGCCCATGCTGCAGCTTTAGCAATGATACGTCCTGGTATCCGATTTTCTCAAGTACACCACGCCGCTCGTGAAGTTATTGAACGAGCAGGATATGGGGAGCATTCCTTTTATCCAACTGGGCATGGAGTAGGAATAGGGATTCATGAGCTGTTTTACGTAGCATCAACCAATGATGATTTACTCCTTCCAGGGATGTGTTTTTCCATCGAGCCAGGTATTTATTTGCGTGATTGCTGCGGTGCCCGTGTGGAGGATTTGGTACTAGTTACCAAGGATGGCTATGAATTGCTAAATCACATTCCCCGCGATGATATATATTTGGATTAAAAAACGATCAATTGGATCGTTTTTTTGTATATTGACCAAAGATTAGAGCGAGAAGAAACCCAAATAGGCATGTGACAATGGAGGGAAGAATTAAATAAGAATCTGGAAAGCCTGGCCATAAGACAATGATAGAAGCTATTAGTAAACCTAATATGACCGCATAGGTTGGAGTACGATGGTGGGTAAGAAAATAATGAATCATTCGAGCCCCAAATAGTAAGCCAACAACAATGCCAATTGCTACAGGCAGCAACATACGAATATTCATATCGGATACTGCTTGAATCACAGTTTCGTATTGACCAAGTGCTAATAAAACAAATGAACCACTTATTCCTGGAATGATCATCGCAATTGCTGCAATCGCACAACTCCCTAATAAAGCTACGAATAAACCGAAGGATAAATCAGTTGTAACAACATGATTGGTAGTTGGAACCCAAAATGAAATTGCTAACAAGAGGATGAATCCAAATAGAAAGGGAAGAATACTTCGTTTATAATCCTTGCGCTGGATATTGGATATTGTCAACATTAAAGGAATACTCCCAAGGATGAGTCCAATGAAACCAAAGTAAGTAACCTGAGAATAATTGGCAAATAAAACATCATCAAGTAGTTTGCTAAAACCAAAAATACCAAAAACCAGGCCCAAACCTAGGGAAATAAGTAGGGGCAAATTTTGAACAATTGCTTTCCAATGAAAACTCAAGCTTTCAATCAAGACATCATATACTCTTAAGATGACTGCAATTGTCCCCCCACTAACTCCAGGAATGGCATTGGCAATGCCAATTGCAATACCTTTCAAGAAATTAAAGAGAAAAAACGCAACCCGTCCGATCGGTTCGCGATTTGCTTTCCGTTCACTCAAGTTGCGTCACCTCCATAAAACAATTCGAACCTAGGGCTTAAGTGTAACTCCAATGCCGATAGTTCCGGGGCCAGTATGAGCACAAACGTTGATTGCAATTGGAGTAACTTTGATGCTCGCTTCAGGGAATTCGGTTTTAAATACTTCACGCATAATACGAGTAGCAGCATCACAATCAAATTCCACTATATGGATTTCATATTCATTGAAGTCATAGTTTTTTGAGCGATAATCCTTGATGATATCAGGGATGATTTGCTTAATAGCACGTGTCGTACCAAATTTTTCAATAGCACCATTAATGAACTTTAAAACAGGTTTGATTCCTAACATATTTCCAATCGTTGCAGCTGCGGGTGAAATGCGTCCGCCTCGTTTAAGATAAGTTAGAGTTTCAGGGATAAAATAAACATTTTCAATCGATACTCTTTTCTTTGCGCTTGCGATAATTTCATCTCGAGTATGACCTTCTTGGAGCAGTCGCAAAGCATGAAGCACTTGATTGCCCATATAGGAGCAAGCGCCTAGAGAATCAATAATCGATACTTTGTCTCCGTAACGTTCTTTACATCCAACGGTAAACATCTCAAAGATGCTTGTTAGCTTTGAAGATATCGTAAGGTGAATAATTTCATCATATCCGTCTTCAAAAATATTGTTAAAAAAGGTCTCCATCTCGTAGAGAGTAGGGGTTGAAGTCTTAATCATTTTCCCCTCTTTCATGTAGGTGGCTAACTGTTGTTGATTGATATCAATACCATCATGATATTCTTGATCATCGACTATAACATTTAATGGGAGAACAAAGATCCCTAATTTCTTCGCTTCTTGTTGAGAAATGGCAGCGGTACTGTCCGTACTAATTGCAATTTTAGGCATAGGAAACCTCCTTTGTTGGTCTCATTATATCATTATGCTTAATGAGAAAGCAATGAATTATCAAAACCACGGAAAGAGATTGAAAAATTCACGCTTTTTTGACATTATATGATAAAATAGATTCAAGGGGGAGATCCCATGATAAATATCGCAATTATTGGCGGTGGAGCAGCAGGGATGACTTGTGCAGTTCTCCTTGGGAAACGCTTAGGATCCTCCGCAAACATTACTTTGTTTGAAAAATCGAATCGAGTAGGACGCAAAGTATTAGCAACGGGGAATGGACGTGGAAATCTATCCAATCGAGATGTATCACCGAGCCATTATAACGATCCTGACTTTGTTCAATCGGTCATTAATGCTTATCCTGCAACACAAGTATCATCATTTTGGCGTTTGTTTGGATTGGAAATAATGGTCGATGAAGAAGGTCGCATGTATCCATATTCTCAATCTGCACATTCAATCCTTGATGTTTTATTATTGGGACTCAAAGAGGCATCTGTGCAAGTTCAAACAGATTGTGAAATTCAAAATATCTTGAAAAAAATGGAAGGATTTGAGCTTTTTTCTCTACGTGGTAGTGAAGGAATTTACCATAGTGTGGTTCTTGCTACTGGTAGTATGGCTTCTTACCCCGATCGTTCTGTTTCGGATTTATCATTATCCCTTAATAAACTAGGGTTTCACTCGACAGATCTCTATCCTGCCCTTGGGCCTTTGGGCTCTACTCATTCTCAACTAGGAACTCTTAGTGGAATCCGAGTATCAGGGAATGCGAGCCTTTTTATTAATAACAAGAAGATCCGTGTAGAAACTGGAGAAGTTCTATTTAAGAAAAATGCACTATCAGGAATTGCAATTTTTCAATTATCAAATGCCTATGCTCGTGAACAGAAAGAATTGACAATTTCTTCCGCATGGATAGAGCTTGATTTGTGCCCCAACTTAACGATCGAGCAAGTCTATGAATTATTGATTGAGAGAAAGCATGGTTTTCCTAATCGCCTAATTTCACAATTGCTCAATGGATGGATGCTAAGAATGGTAGGACAAGCCTTGCTTTTTGATGCGTCGCTCGAATCCATTAATCAACCTTTATCATCTATTTCTGATGAGTCGCTGTACTCGTTAGCTAAAATAATGAAAGCTTGGCGTTTTCCTATTCATCAAGGCACGACTCAACTGCAAGCTCAAGTCATGGTCGGAGGGTTAAAAGTTCACTGCTTCGACCCAATTTCTTTCGAAGCCAAGCATTTACCTCGATTCTATGGATGTGGCGAGGCGTTAGATATTGATGGTGATTCAGGAGGATTCAATCTTCATTTTGCCTTTGCTTCGGGGGCCAGCGTGGCCACTTCTATTGCGCTTTCCTTGGGAAAAGAGGGGGTTATTTGATGAGAAAAGCAATCTACATGTTTATATTAGCATTGTTATTGTTTTCAAACTCGAGTTGCGCTTCTACCCCAAAAATTTCAGTAGAAACTAATCAAGATATACAGGCAACGATTGAAGTTGATCGTTCAGCCCTACAAAATATGATGAATTCTGAACAAGCATTTATTCTTTATGTTTATGAGTCCACTTGTACTTCATGCATGGAATTTCGCCCCATACTGCTCGAAGTCATTGAAATTCATCATCTGGTCATATACTCAGCAGTTTCAAACTCGCTCACAGATTCTTTAACCATCGAATTTACGCCCACACTATTCACCATTGCTAATGGAAAGGTTCTTTCAAGTATTACTATGTATCATCAACCAAACTCTTTTGCTAGCGTTAGTCAGTTCGTACGTTACTTGGACACAGTTATTGAATGGTAAAAAAATATTAAACTTTTTGACTTCGTTCATTGCTGATGCGATAAGATAACGATGTGTTATAATAATAGAAAAAGATAGGTGACATCATGGAACAATACATTCTTTCTATTGACCAAGGGACAACTAGTACTCGTGCCATTCTCTTTGATCGAAAGGGAGCCATTCGTGCAATGACCCAACAAGAGTTTTCCCAAATTTTCCCTCATCCTGGATGGGTCGAGCATGATCCTATTGAGATATGGGCATCAACAATTGATGTAATTGGTGGAGTCATTATTAAACGAGGAATTCGCGCAGATCAAATTGCGGCCATTGGTATTACCAACCAGCGCGAAACAACGGTTGTGTGGAACAAAGAAACGGGAGAGCCGGTTTATAATGCGATTGTTTGGCAATCTCGGCAGTCTTTAGATATTGCGGATGCAATGATTGCTGCTGATATGAAAGATACAGTTCATAAGAAAACAGGATTGATCATCAACCCTTATTTTTCCGCAACGAAAATTGCATGGATTTTAGAACATGTTGAAGGTGCGCGAAAAATGGCGGATGAAGGGAAGTTGTTGTTTGGAACCATCGATACTTGGCTTGTGTGGAAACTCACTGGTGGGAAGGTTCATGTTACAGATTATAGCAATGCTTCGCGAACCATGTTGTTCAATATTCAAACTTTAACATGGGATGAAGAACTCTTGGAATATTTCCACATTCCAAGATCCATGTTGCCGGAAGTGCGAGGATCGAGCGAAGTCTATGGCTTTGCGGAACAATTATCTCCTTTTGGTGCAACAGCAAGAATACCAATTGCAGGACTTGCTGGCGATCAACAAGCTGCGTTGTTTGGTCAATGTTGTTTTGAAATAGGGGCCGCAAAGAACAC
>CAZVZF010000031.1:0-9429 GCA_964631095.1 uncultured Eubacteriales bacterium | reverse complement strand
CTTTGTGCATGACGTCGGCTTCACTCATCTTCAACCGTTTGGCAAGTGAGGCGCGGAACGCAAAGGTGGAAAGGGCACGAGTAAAGTCGTTGACACAACCATTCCCTTCCGTTTTGCCAAGAACCGCAATGATTTCTTCAGGGCGAATGACCTGCTCATCCATGAGTTTTTCAAAGGAACGGAGGTCATCGGGTGAAGACATCGGAATACGATGAACATTAATTTTTTGCATGATAAGAAACACCTAGCCTTTCTGTTGATTCAAGTATAACAAAGCAAACCCCGAAAGTAATTGGTGATAAAAGACGAAAGAAAAGGCTTTCATCCATAGAAAAGAAACAAGCAAGGGGCTTGAAACTTCTGATTCTTCCCGTTATGATGAAAATGAAATGGATGTGAACCCTCTATGATTACCCTTGATAAACTTTTAACGATTAATGTATTGGAATCCTATGAAGTGGTCGCCGGAACCAAACACTTGGATCGTCGCGTTTCCAGCGTTTCGGTGTTAGAAACCCCCGAATTTGAAAAATACATCATCGAGAATTCCTTAATTCTCACAACGCTCTACCCCATCAAGGAAGATGTCAACTTGTTTAAGAAGTTGCTCCATGTTTTAAAAGAGAAAAATAGTTCCGGTATCATTGTAAAAATTCATCGCTACATTGAAAAAATACCTGATGATGTGTTGGCCATTGCGGATGCCATCGACTTTCCCATCATTACCATTGATTATGATGCCAACTTATCCACCATCTTCAATGCCATCATCTCCGAAATTCAAGGCAGCGAATACTCGAAGGTGAATTCCACCTTGTATTCGGATTTATTAAAAGCGATTAGTGCCAACCCCTCCACGCAAGAATTGGTGCGGAGCGCCGAAAACATTGACGATTTAGAAATCTTAATCTACAACCCCACCAATCAAGATTTATATTTTTCCAATGAACGCATCAAAACCTATTATGATCGTTATGTGGATTCCGCCAACACCTTAGTCAAAGATGGAGATTATTTACTCTACCTTACCAACATTGAGTATCAAGGCGAGGTCATCTATCGTTTGGCATTACTCACCAACAAAGACAAACGCTACATTCTCTATAACTATGCCGAAATCTATAAGATGTTGGCGGTCTTTATTTATCAACGTAAGCGAGAGACTTTCTTGCGGCAAAATCAATTCTTACTAGGATTTGTCAGTAACATCACTTCCAACTACAACACCAACGAAGAATTAATTGAAGTGTCCAAGTTCTACGATTGGAACGTTCAGTTTCCATTGTTCTTGCTGCTTTTCTCCTTAAAAGGAAACTACAATGCCACCCAAGCCGTCTTCACCATTCTACGGTCGATTGTCAATGAATTTAAAATCGACCGTAAAAGTGTGCGCTACATCTTTATGGATGATTTTGTCTTATTTATTGTCAACACGACCTACGAAGCGAACAATACGTTGATGGTAGAGCGCATTTATGACCAGGTGATGAATGATATCCCCCACATCGATATGAAGATTGCCTACTCCAACCCCATTGATCAGGCGCATGAAATACCCAAAGTCTTTGCCATCTTATCCAAGACGGTAAACAATGCCAACTTACGCATGATTGATCTGAATATCTTTAATGAGAATCATGTTCGTCTGATTACTTTATTAAAATCCTTGAATTATGAAGAACTACGCAACTTCTCCTATCCCATCATTGGTCGCTTGTTGGATTATGAAAAATCGACCAGCTTACCGCTGGTCAATACCATCTATAAATACATTCAATGTCGCTTTTCGTTACGTAAAACGGCTGAAGCTCTTTATATTCATCCCAACTCCTTGAAATATCGTTTGTCCGTCGCCGAAAAACTTGGCTACCGTCTCGACAATGAAAAGAGTCATTTCTTTGATTTGTATCTTGCCTTATATGTTCATATCAACTTGATGGATCTTCATGAGGCATAGGGCTTGAGTCGGCGATACAACCGTTCTACTAGGGGCCCCATCACGACCATGGAAATCACGGTCCCAGCGCCAATCGGTCCCCCTAGCATCCAACCAAGAAGAAACAGCACAGCGTCTTGCCCCATCTTGCAATAGCGGATGGGCTTTTTTAGTTTCTCATGGAGAATCATCATAATGCCTTCTTGGGGCGATAAGCCCACATTGGCGTGCGCATACAACGCAATACCGATGGCAGAGACCACGATTGCTAATGCAAAATAACCGATGCTTCCTACGACATCCAAGACAGGGAACCAAGAGGAAATGACCACTCCTTGACCAATCATAAAGGTGGTAATCAATGTTCCGACGTGAATTTTGCGATAATCCACCATGAGAATGAGGGCAACCACCACGACATTCACCAATAAAAACACATCAGGCAACGCCCAACCAAGTTGAAATTGTAAACCGGCATTGAACAAGGTGATGGGATCCCCTCCCAAACCTGCGACAATCAACAAACCACAGCCAAGCCCCCGTAACACTGCGCCCAAAGTTGCTTCCCCTAAACGCAGTGCAAGCTTAGGCTTTTGAAAAAACGCCAGCTTCATATGTCCCATAAAGTGGGCTCACTCCAATAATCGCTTCCCGGGGCGAACGTGCATCCACGACAATGAAGAATTCTGAACCTTCCACAGCAGGATTGTAATGCATTAACTTCATGCCATTGACGCTGATGGCTGCCAACAAGGCCTCAAAGTCTTGGGTTCCGCCCATCTGGGCGCCATGTGCAGCGATGAGTGCACTTTGCAAAGGATTGGCGTTGCCAAAACAATTAAAGGGGTCACGAACATTGTCCGAGCCAATGGCAACATTAATCGCAAAGTCATGTACCATCTTTTTAATCGGTGCAATCCCACGACGAATATTTTTCTTGTCTTCTCTTCCTTGCAAATAGAGGTTGGTGCTTGGTAAAGGGACGATTGTCATTTGAGCATCATGAACCTCTTGTAAAATGGCATCTACCACCTCAGGATCATTGGCGGCTAAGGAACAACAATGGGCCGCGGTCACTCGTCCTTCATAGCCATATTCTTTGGTGAGACGAGCTAAATCCCGTAAAGTTAAGGAGGTGGGATCATCCGTTTCATCAATATGCGCATCCACATCGACGTCATAGCGTTTGGCCAATGCCATCATCTTCTCAAGGTGCAACAAGGGGTCATGATCAAAGGCTGGAATCCCCCCTAAGACATTAGCACCCGCTTGTAAGGCTTGCTCCAAATATGAATAATTTTGATTGTCTTTTAAAAAGCCTTCTTGCGGAAAGGCAACACTTTCAAGAATCATTTTCCCTTGATATTCTCGTTGTAGTTTTTGAAAGACCTTCAAGGAGCGTAACTGGATGTTTTCATCGATATCGATGTTGGTACGCATGAAACGTGTCCCATTGGCATAGGCCCATTCAATGACTTGACGCATCCGTTGTTCAATGTCTTGCTCACTCATGGTTGGTTTATACGTTGACATGATTTGAATCGCCTCATAAAGGGTGCCACTTTTGTTGATCACCTTTTCACCAATTAACGCTTTATCGAGATGAAGATGCGTATCCGCAAATCCCCGTAGAACCAAACGTCCCTCTAAATCGTCGACTTGATCAGCCGTTTCGAGGTCGATCGCGTCCGCACGCCGAACCGCCCCGCCTTCCGCCACCAAATTGACAAGTCTTTGTTCATGCACAAGAAAAGCATTCTTCCAAACTATTTTCATGATGATACACTCCTTTATACTACCTTCCATTATAAAGATAGAAAAGCTAGGAATCATTGTCACTTCCTAACGATTATCTTATCCCTTGATTAGCGATAATAGACCAATACCCCTCCCCATTAAAAAAGACAGAGGGGATTATTCCTCTGTCTTAGGGCTCTCAGGAAGTGCAGGTTCAACCGTCTCTGTCGATGGGAGAGGATCAATGGGCGGGACAACTTCTTTAACGGGTTTGGTCTTCAACGGTTTTACTTTCTTCACTGGTTTTTCCACCTTAGTGGCATCCAGTGGTTTCTTACCAACAAGCAGTTGTTGCAGCATAAGGCCATGATGCGACACATGATAACGGTGTTCAATTCCTAAATTATGAGCGACTTCTTGTTCATACACCACTTTCGGATCCATGACCAACAATCCAGATTGAACATAGGCAAGATGGTCTTTGGAATCATAGCCACCTTCTGCTTCCAACTTCTCCAAAGCAAGGAGATCTTCATAAGCAAGATGTTGCAGGAGATGGGCATAACGCCAAAATTCAGGTTCCTCAAGATCTTCTTCCATGAAGGCCACCACCAATTTTCCTAGCATTCCTGCCTTTTCGACACGGTCCAATTGGTGCAGGGCAAAGGCTAAGGATTCCCCAAATACACTCCCTTGGACTCGCTTGGTAAAGCCTTCGCGAACTTTGGCTTTCACTCCTTGAATGGTCTCTAGAAACACCCCAATCTTTTTGATGAGGAATAACTGTTTGAGTCCTGTTCCTTCTTCGGACAAGGCGTCAAGATAACGAAGCAAGGGAATCTTTTTAAGCTTCGCATGACCCGCTACTTTATCAGGTTGTTCGCGGAGAATTTTAATTTGGGAACGGGCAATGGTTTCTTTGAGCGTATCGAGCATCGCTTGATGCAAGGCATTATGAGATTTTTTCTTGAAGAAACACATGATTGTTTCACCTCTTACACTTGGTTATCTTTATTGTAATCGTTTTGATTGGATTTGGCATCTCTAAATTGACATGAAATCCTAGAAAAGAAGAGAAGAAGGCTCCATCTTTTTCGTAGCGAGTTGTTGGACCGTTCCAACAAGCAACAGTTGAGAAGGATAATAAAAGAACCAAATCCAATGGAACGAACTCGCATAATAAGACTGAACAAGCGACCATGAAGCCAATGCACTTGGTAAATAGGCTTGCATACTACTTAACGCCACCAATACATCACACCCTAGAAACAACACCATTCCGAAAGCCATCCATGGAACACGTTTTGCATGACGAAGGGCCATCGCCACATTGAGGAGCAACTGAACCCCATAAAGCCCTCCCACCATAAGCAACAAACGTACTTCTTGGGGAGAAATCCACCAGGCGACAAGTACGATTACGATGCTCCCTAGTGCTCGTCCCCATCTCCAGATCGTTCGTTCTTGGTTGCTCGATAGCAACCCCATTAAAAACCAGCCATATAATCCTTGAACGACGACAAATACCGAAGTCCCAAGGATGCTATTCCCACCCGGAAACAGCAAAAAGAGATCGGCCACTACGGTACCAACTAAGGCAAGAACAAGGACTCTATGGTTGGAAGCGTGCCTTCCCCAAGCGAATGCAACGCCAGCATTGAGCACAATGCCTGCATATTGGAAATAAGGAACCAACGCATTCGGAAGCACCCATAAAAATAGAACATAGTTGATGAGGGATACAATCAGATAAAGAACCCATAATTGTCGTTTCATCTGCTTCGCCTCTCTCTTTTCTTTCTATTTTATTGTAGCCTTTCCTCCACGGATAATCCATGTTTGTTTGTTCCTGTGCCGAAGCTCACGAAGGAATGTAAGTGATGCATTGTCATACCTCTGAAGTCCTTTGGGATGTTTCATACATTCACCAGAATCAAAAACAAGGGAATTACGTGCATATCGATGAACTTGTATGGAACTTGTGCCATCATGTCCTTCCTCTTAAAAAGCGCTTGTCTTTCATCTCTTTGGCCGTCTTTATTCAACAAAACTTTTCCATAAATTAATCGCATATTGTGCTATAATAAGCGATAGAATACTCATGAATAGGGAGGAATGATTATCATGAAACGGTGTCCCGAATGCAAAGCAGAAAATCAGGACCACGATGGTAAGTGTGGATCGTGTGGCTATGTCTTTCCTGAAACGACAACTCCCCCAGCGGAAGAACCTAAAATCGTGGCCGATGAAGTCGTCGATGGACCCACTCCTCCCGGAGGAGAAATCGTCCAATGTCCCCATTGTGGATCGACACGGATTCATTTTATTACGAGAGAAACAAGCTCGGACTTTGATGTTCCTTGTGCATGTTGTGGCGTGTTAACCTTTGGCGCTCCCGGTCTCTTATGTGGTCTCTTTGGTGACAGCAAAAAAGAATCTACCACCACCAGAAAGTGTGATCAGTGTGGCAAAGAGTTCTAACCTTCCCCTCCGTACCACAGCAGCCTATCATCGCTGGTTATGGTGGATGAATCTAGGCAAGAAACTTGGATGTCATCAACTCCATGATCGTTCCTTAATGATACGCGGATATCAATTTCCTCTTTGTGCCCGTTGTACGGGCATTGTGCTAGGGATATTTCCTTTGGCTCCCCTTCTTTGGGTACTTGGCTTTTCTTCGCTCCCTTGGAGCATCGTCATGCTCCTTCCCTTAATGGTGGATGGTTCGTTGCAATATTTGGGCTTTTGGACTTCGACCAACTCTCGCCGTCTCTTCACGGGTTTCTTGTTTGGCGCAGGAAGCGTCTTAATCCTTCCTTCCCTTTTTACGCTCCTCTTCTAAACAACCAAAACAATCATCAAAAAACGAACGAGTGGGGATTCCCACTCGTTCCTCTATCTATTTGTTGTCCACCAAAGTTTCTAGTATTGATGGATTACCACCGTATCCGGACGGTGTTCTCATGCTGACACCGGGGACAGACTACCGTGTGTTTTCCTTTCACACGTTTGATCCGTAATACCGTCTTACATTGCTTGCAGCGACGAAAGCGATGCGTCTTACGTTCGTTCCATTTCCGCATTTGTAAGCGGAAAAAGGAAACAAAGGGACGCAAGAAGCGTAACCATGCTTGATTCTCTTTGTTCCGCTGATACAGATTCTTCGAAAAGAAGCGGAACAAGAAGACCAAGACAATCAGCATGACGCCCGCGCTCATCATCCAGGAGTCGACAAACCAGTCAACAATCCATGCCACAAGGTATAACCCAAACAAGAGTTGATTCAACGCATCAAGGCCATTACGACCCACCATCATTCTTCGTATAAACTTCTGAAACCGATTCATTCCTTTATTCCACCTTTTAATTCGAGATAGTCATGATAGTATACTACAAGAATATTAAGGGAGTGTAAACAAAGACATCTCTTTTGGATTCAATTTCACCTCATAACGATAAGAAGGAGGGAGCACGCTCCCTCCTTCTATTATTATAAACTTTTCTATCCAATCTCTTCGGAGAGATGAGTTGTTAAGTTCAATCGATGGAATTTGAAGTCTCCATTAGCATCACTACGACTATAATAATAAAGATAATTGCCAACAATGTGCATTTCTGCACCAAAGCCATCTCCTGCTACATTTGCATAGAGCAACTGAATGTTGGTTCCATCAATGTTCGCACGATAGATGCCATCGGTTGGGCTTGTTAAGGTATCATTGGTAAAATAGAGATAGCCATCTTTCGCAATGAAACTAATAGGATCATAACCACTGATGACTACAACTTTATTGGTCCCATCCAAATCCATTTTTGAGAGGGTCTTGTTAAAAGTTCCCACCGCACGATAATACATCGAATTTCCAACCAGAATAAACCAATCAGTCTTATCTGTCCCAAGGCGCAGAAGGTTTGCTAGATCACCATTAGGAAGAATGTCCGCACGCCATATTTCATCCACGCCTGCACCCTTTATAAAATAAAGTTTGCCATCTTGAATGGTGAGATGATGAGCGTTGTAGTCATAAACATTGACTTCAGTCAGTGTTTCATCCAGTGTGAGCCGCGTAATGGCGGTACCAACACCCAATTCATTTTCCTGCACGTAATAGAGATGATTGCCATATACCACCATATCTCGTCCGTCGTTGGTTGAAATACGTTGAGGCAATCCTCCTTCACGTAGATTTATCATGTAGATATCGTTGTTGACCAACCACGAAATTTGATTGAAAAAGAGGTAATCGCCGATAATCGAGAAGGATTTCACACCGCTCGCTGTCACTCGAACGGTCGACCCTGTTAAAATGTTGTAATAGAATAAAGCCCCTTCCACATAGTTGTTGATGAAGTAGACTCGATTTCCCCAAACAAAGGATTCAAATTTGGATAACGCTTGGGGTCCCTCGTGAACGGGTGGAACAAAGTCTTCCAAGAGATCGGTCACTTCTTTGGTTTCCGTATCAATCGATAACAAATGTTTGTCACTGAGGCGATAGAATACAATTGTGGAGGCATCTTGAGCATAAAGAGAAGAGACATTGTATTCGGTATCATAGATCTTCTCTCCCGGTAAACTCGAATTCACCAAGGCATTCAACCCTACCCGATACAATCCTTTTCCAAAGAGATTGGCATTGAGTAAATCGATATTGGAGTAATACACATAGCTTCCAGCGATGGTAAGATATTTGGCATTATCGCTGGTGAGTTTCACGAGTGTCTCGCTTGCGAGAATATAACGAGCAAGATAGTCCCCCATGAGATGATTGATGGTCACATAGAAGGAGCCGTTATAATAAATCATTTCCTTAATCTTTTCATCAAGCACCTTAGTTGGTGTCCCATCCACAGCGGTTTTGGGGATCGAATATAACTTATAATCATCTGTTCCGTTAGTAAAGTAAAGATTATTCCCCACCAAAGTGAGTTGTTTGGCTTTACCACTAAAGATCTTAGTGACCGTGGGCTCTTCGGCATCAATATCGAGACAATAGATGCCAGACTCGCCAAACAGAGAATTCACCGCATAGTAGAGAGCGGTTCCATCGGAGAGTAAGTATTCCGCATTGGCGCTATATACCGTCTGGGTTGCGGTTCCATTGAAACTACGAATGGAATGAGTAACGAGTCCTTTCGAAACATAATAAATCATCCCGTTGTGCTCGATGAAATAACGGGCTTCGTCCCGATTCACACGATTAATTCCATCTTGATTAATCACATAGAGATTTTCTTGATCAAGCCCATTGTTGAAGTAGATGTTCCCATCTTTTTCAACGATGAATCGTTCTTTGTCGCTTGCTTTAATGGTTAAAGTTGCTTCAAGTTCAAGTGTTTCATATCCTGCCTTTGAAAGGGTCGCAGTGAGATGATAAGCGCCCGTTTCACTAGCTCGATTGGTAACACCATCCACATCCGAAGCATATTCGACGGTTGTCCCTTCTGGCAAGACTCCTTCAACGACAATTTCGTGTTCAAAGGAATCATACTCCACTGTCGAACTCGTAAATGTCAATCCTGTGAACTGTTGGGTGGCAGCTTGGGTAATGGTAAGGACTGCTTGTAAGGTCAATGTTTGGTACCCTGTCTTGGTTATGACGGCGGTCACATTGTAGACACCAACAGCGGTCGCAGCATTTGTGACTCCTTGAGTCGTAGAACTGTATGTTGCTTGTGCTCCAACAGGGAGAGTTCCCGAGATGGTAATTACGTGTTCGGCTCCATCATAAACATAGGTCTGATTGGTAAAGGTT
>CAZVZF010000030.1:7757-10252 GCA_964631095.1 uncultured Eubacteriales bacterium | reverse complement strand
AAGATGTCATTCTTTTCATAGCAATCCTTGTTTTCCAGATAATCGCTATAGATACAACGTATATCCTCATCTCTTCTATGAATAATTGGTGTTATATCATAGATTTCGTTTAAAAAGAGTTTTTGATTAGCAAAGAATAAATAGATCTCTTTTGCAAAAGAATGATCTACCTTTATTTCCTTACCTACATTGGTGAATCGCTGTAAATGTGACGGAAGAAAAACAGGGATTGATATTTCGTTATCTAAAAAGATTAACCGATAGTATTTTGTTATTACCTTTTCTCCTGATTGGATGTACTTATCAAATCGCCGACAAAACATCCCCTTGAAATCAGAATATTGTTTTTCTTTTATGTATGCATCTTGCTTTAAGGCATATCGATACAATGCAAGAAATTCTAACAGATAACCGTGTGCAAGGAGTTCGGCCGTATCCACCTGTTTATGGGAATCAAAAAAAGGCAATAGTCTAGCGAGAAAATCAAACTCTTGGTCATCTATGAATACTGGTCGACTAACATCATTCAACACTAAAATCCCTTTATCATAACTAATAAGTGATTGATGAAGATGCTTTATAAATTGGATCGCCAAGTCAAGATAATTGGTTTCCAAAACATCCTCTTGAAGTAATTTGGGATTTTTATTGTGTTTCAAATCCTTATATCTATTTTCAAAATACTTCGAAAGCGAAAAATCATAATCCATGAAAACCCCTCCTTGTTCTTTTTAATTGACTGGATATATCAACATGTGCAATTTCTTTTATGATGACGGTAAATTATAGAGGACAAGAATCATTTCACCGCCACTATAACTCGCGAAAAAACTAAAGAAAATGGTCGACCCATCACCAAAATAAAATAATCATTTTTATCACCTATGCAAAGTATGCAACTATCAAAGATAAAAAATAAAAAATAAAGTATTATTTATTTCACTTATAATGGTCAACTAGTTATATAGATATTGAACTTATTCCTTTATTTTAGTTTCTTCTCTTTAACGATATCGGTGCGAAACTGTTTGACTACTTCGGGTTTGATGTAACAGGAAGTTCGTTCGGAAACCAAATCATCAAGTAGAGAATTAAGCTGATCGAGTGTAAGATAATCCATACAAAAAGCACGTCCTAACACACCAAGTATTCCTGTGAATTTCACTGCTAACTGTTCACATGCTTTTCTGACAAGCTGGTCATTACTATTACAGTAATACCCTATTTCTTGCGCAATCGAAATAGCAAAGCGATCTTGTGTTGACAATCGTCTATAGGCTTTTTCGCTGACCAAAAATGCATAGGTATCAAGACCTTGTGCCGTCATGATATTGCTTATTTTATAAGAATATCCTTGAAGTTTCTCTTTAATATCCAACGAAACTTCTTTACCATAAATTTCCTTAGGGATTACAACTTGTGAGAACACTAAAAAAAGAAGCCCCAAGAAACCCAACTGATCTAGATCAATCAAGATATTATTATCCACAACAGCGGATACATCACTTGAATGGTAGATATCGTTCATCCATGTTTCTCCACTCTTTAAGCAGATTTCGAGTCATCATCGCATCGATTCCTAATACCTCGGATATCTTATTGGCACTAATGTCATCTTGCAAATAAAGATGTTTAATCTTTTCAATCAATTTGCGATTCTTCTCTTGAAGATTGATTTTTCCAAGGGGAGAGGGTTCATCAGCTTTCTTAGTGTGCTGCCAAAACTCTTTATATTTCTGCTCTGAAATATATCCATACTCATGGAGAATGACTGCAAGAGTTTGAAGACTTACTTTAAAGTATTTCTTCATTTCCATGACATCAATCTTCTTACCATCTCGTGATTGCAAGTACTCATCAACCATCGGCAAAGGCATTAAAAAATAACCCGCAAATTGGTTGGCAATTTTTTCTTCAGGGTTTGAACGTCCGTTTTTATAATAGGCATCATATTCTTGGTTATTGTATTGATGCGAGTGAAATAGCAGATGAGCATATTCATGGAAAAGCGAAAAAATCTTACGCTCTTCGGTGATAGCATCCGAATCGTTGATAAGAATATAGCTTCCATACTCTTCAGATATGGAAGAAGCCCCAAAACAGGCATTATTTTTTAAGTCTTTTACAATTACATTGATACCCATGTTTTGCACTACTTCATAATAATTATCAGGGACGACATAGTCTATTTTGGCGCAAACACGCTGATCCCATGCAATTTTGCGAATCGCATCTTTGAGTTCCTCTTTATCGGTAGTCCGAACCGTATATTTAGGGGGAAGATAATGAAAATCTTCATCTCCCATCACATCTAGATAGTGAATGATATGGGTTTCAAAATGCTCAAAGTTCAACGTATCACTTTGTTCTTTTGGTTTGTCTGCTCGAAACAGAAAATGAATCTCTTTATGCTCTTCTTTGAAAAAATAATCAAAAGGCATGTGAAAGAATAAAGCAATCTGCATCAGTTTGTCACTATCAATCGGTTGACTACC
>CAZVZF010000030.1:0-7657 GCA_964631095.1 uncultured Eubacteriales bacterium | reverse complement strand
TGTGAAAGAATAAAGCAATCTGCATCAGTTTGTCACTATCAATCGGTTGACTACCTTCTACATATTTAGTTAAAGTAGGATGAGTAATACCAATGGCTTCACTTAACTTACGTTTAGATATATTCTGAGCTTCCATAAGGGATTTAATGTTCTTCCCTATTACATAAGAGATACTCATGGTTTCACTCCTTTTCAACTATATTTTACCATAGCATATATAATATTCAATAAAAATGGTAAATATTTTTACCAAAAACAAGACATACTAGCGTGAATCATGTGTTAATATGCCTTCGGTTTATTTTTATCTTTTCTGTTTTATACGCCTCAAGGAATGCTTAAAAATATCGATTTTTATAACTTGAAGAGTCATGGATAGGTCTATATTAATGATTAATCATTAATTCGATTGTTGAGGTTTATAGGAAAACCCAAAGCAAAAAAATGAGGCATCCTTGCCAAAATTATTCAATGGTTAACATAATTCAGCTTGGATACCTCTTCTTCTATTCTTACAATTAAATAATCGAAATGATTTTGTCTCTCGAAAGGAGTGTCATCTATAGAGATTGGATAGGAAGCTCATTGGATCCCATCGTGAAGGGTATTATGTGCCCTTGACTCTTGATGGATCGTATACATTTCCTCGATAAGAATCGTTGCTTTCGTTGATAAGTAAGGATGAGGGGGGGAGAAATTGATAGAGTCGATTGTCGATGTATATTTGGAAGTTCTTCCTAGCATCAAAGGGAACATAACGAACACCAGAGGTAGGTATCGTATAGGAGAAGTGATCCTCACTTTGATAAATTATTTGGTCGTTGCGGAGGTGTAAGATCCCTTGACTGGCGATTTGATAATGATGATCAACAATGATTTCGACTTGTACAGGAAGTGTATACTCATAATCCTTGATACTTAAGATTTGCTTTCGTTCATATGCTCGTTGTTGCATATACGCCTCATGAATGTTCGTTGCTTGATTGTTATGCATCAACCATCCATCCGCTTGTACTTCGTACGTAAAGTGACACTCCTGACAAACGAGCTGATTCTCATGACTTTTCATGGTTCCTTCGTGATGACAATTCGGACAGACATAGAGGATATGCTCCAATCCCTTGGCGAGATTCTTGCCGCGAAAAGTTTTGCGGTTGGCCTCGTAAAAAGGATTGGTGGCAAGGGATTGATAGAGTTGTTCTTCAATTTCTTCGGGCGTGAGGGAATCAATGGCTTCTGGAGTGAGTACTTGACGAAGCTAACTATCGATTCTTCCCTTTCGTTTCACATTCGTCCAAGGAGGATCTTTTAAATAAGCGCCCTTGGTTTGCACGGCATAGACAGGAACATTCACTTTTTTAATAAGCTTGCCAACGCCTTGCGGAAAAGGAAGGGGCACGCCCGTGATCGAGATTTGTCCTTCGGGAAAGAGGCCAAGAACTCCCCCCTCTTTTACGACTTCAATCATTTGTTTCATGGCCATCGGATCCACCTGAAACAAACTTTTAGGGATGACGTGCCCCCAACGTAAGATGGTAGATAACGGTTTCGTCTCTACATATTTTCGGACTACCACAAAATGGATGGGGGTATGCTTACAGGCCTACATCACATAAAGAAAATCAAAAAAGAGGTATGGTTACTAATCACAATGGAAGGCGAAGATATTCGAATCTTGTCGGGATTATGAAAATGATGATTCTTTCCCCAACGCGTATAGATGCGCGCCAATCGATTGAGAACATGATAGAGACATTTATTGGGTGATTTCATGTTCGATTTCCCGAATCAATGCATCGTCTTCCTTCCCCTTTTTGCGGCTTTCCAAAGCCGCAACGAGGCGTTTTTGCATTGTGTAGTCAATTTTATAGCGTTTGGATACAAGAACCCCAATGCTCATAAAGACGAGGGGGGCAAACGCAATGATGGCTCGTAAGGCCGTTTGTGCACTCTCGAGTTGAGATAAGACCACTTGTCCGACTTCGGCTTCTTGGAAGCCAAAGAAGCCGAGTACCATCATGACGAGTCCTAAGCCAATGGCTTGGGAGACTTTATTGGCAAAGTTGGTTAAGCCACTGACCGAACCTTCTGCCCGTTCTTTAAAAATCAGTTCACTGGAATCAACCACATCTCCAAAGATGGTATGGGGGATTAAGCCGGGAGCACTAATCCCAAACCCTAGCACAGCAGCCAAGAGATAGACAACGAGGGGATTAATATTCGCTGGTAAGAAAAATAAGGCAATGGCTCCTACAATCCAGATATAGGCTCCAAAGCGATACACAAACATCTTATCTTTCCGTTGAATCATCTTAAGATAAATGGGTAAGGCCACAATTTGCATCAAGAACATAATGGCGGTACCGATTAAGCCTACCATGTTGGTATTGCCACTATCGGTTATATCGCGCACAATGATGAAGTCGATATAAAAGAAGAATAAGCCACTCATAATCGCCATCGTAATCTGCAAGGTCATAAACATCCATAAATATTGACGAAAGGTTTTTAACTTCAGTGGTTTCACAAAACTCACGAGATTCACCTTCGACTGCAAAGGGGGTGTTTGGATCTCTTCTTTCGCAAATAAGCCAGTGATGAGCACACTAACCACAAATAGGCTACCAAAGATCAACCCCATGGCCATAAAGCCGGCGGCTTGAGAGCCACTGCTTTGCTGAACCATATCCACAATCATCTTTGGTAAGGCGACACAAAGGATGGAAGAGAAAATGGAAAATCCCAATCGATAAGTGTTCGCTCGGGCACGTTGTTGATAATCCGTAGAGATCTCACTCGATAAGGAATAATAAGGAATCATAACCATCGTTTGGACAGTGGCAAAGAATTAATAAGTGAGTAAGCAAGCCAAGATACGCAAGGTTAATGATTCAAAGCTGAAGGGATAAAAGACTAAGAAGAGCCCCAATACCACCAAAGGAGAGGCTATAATCAAATAGAGGCGCCGTTTCCCAAACTTCGAGCGGGTACGATCCGAAAGGACACCCATGATCGGATCGGTAATCGCATCCCAGATGCGTGCAACAAGAATGATGACTCCTGCCCAATAGGCGGGAATCCCCACCGTCAGTGCTAAAAATCCAGGATACAAGAAATTAATAATGTTAAAGGACCCTCCACCAAAAATATCCGTAGAAGCAAAGGCTAATATCTTTTGGATGCTTAATGGGTTCTTCACGATGGTTTCCTCTAACAATCTCTCCATGGCTTCATGGACAGGGGGATTCATGATAACGAATCAAGACCAAGAAGAATAGATTCCTTTTCTTGATGGGTTATGACCGTTTACGAGGTGAGAATTCCCCTTCAAATCGGGGTCATCCTCTCCCAATAATCCCTGATACCCTCCTTCATCCGGAGAATATCCTCTCTATTTTTATCAACACAATGTTCTTTTTGTTGATAAACCATTCGAAAATCGTCCTTTTTTGATAAAATGTTGAATATGGGAAAATTTGGGACTAATTTCGCTTGATAATCATGTATAATAGCATATGGGTCTGCTTCCTTTCCAGACCTTCTCCCTTTATTAATGGGGATTATCATTAATAATCCAACTCGATATCCCCTACTGGACGGAACAGCGGTGGGGGGATACCGAGGGATTGATTCAAAGGAGTAACGAATGACATGGAATTATTAACATCAATTGATTTATCCAACGCTACGTCGGAAGAAGCGTATCTAGCGATTATTAAAGGAATCCTTGGCGATTCCAAGATTAACATCAAGTTCGCATTGGCCTGGTGCTATGCCCATGGCCACACCATCCGCCAAAATGCGCGTCGTGCCTTCTACTGGATGGAACAAGCCGCACAGGAAAATGATCCTTTCGCCATTCAACAACTGATTGGTTATTATGCCACTGGTTATGGGGTGGAAAAGAATGTTGGAAAAGCACGAGAATGGGTAGAGAAGTCCCAACTATCTATCGAAGATTATGAACCTACTCCGGAGCAATTTGCCAAAGCCAACAAACGCTATTATGACTATCATAACGATCCAAGAGTCATCCTCAAATATACACGTACCAAGGAACAAGTGGCTGCTACCCCCGAAATGAACAAAGAAGCCGTCTCGGCCTTATTCAATTATGCGTTTAACAAACCCAAAGAACCAACAGACTTTGTGGAATCGGTCGTTCCAAAGAAACCGAAGAAATTCGAAAACTAGTCCTCTTCCATCCTTTATAAAAACATCTCCTAACAGGGAACGCTTCTCGTTGATGCCTCAACAAATAAGGTTCCACTCATGATTGGGAGATGTTTCTTTTTTTATTACCCATCCAATATAATCAACACGTGTTCATAAACGGCGGGTATCGTTTCCTTGTTCGCTCGAGAATCACAGGAATAATACTCGATGGGTTATTTGTTTAAAGATTCATGAAGAAGGTCAAGCCGTATAAAAGAATTCCGACCCCAGCAAGTAGGAGATGTTTGCTTTGTTGTTCACGATAATAAAGAAAGGCAAAAATCAGCGTAAGTCCCAAGGGAAGGATTAACCCAAGATACTTATTCATGGTATTCCCAATGCTTCCATCCAGTTGAATTTGGACCCCAATCTCACTCGGGAGAATCGCAATTCCCAGTCCATAAAGGCCAATGGCGCCCACCATTAGCACGAGGGCGAGAATTTTTTTGGTATTCATCTTCATGGGAATTCCTTCTTTCGATTGATCTTTTTCTAGTTCATTGTATCATCTAGCCGTATATTTACAAGAGAAAAGGGTCGAATATTCGACCCTTGTTTTCGGTCTTTGGGAGTTCCAATACGGCTAGTCGGTGGTGACACCAACTGGTAATCCATGCGGAAATGCAATGCTTAGCGGATTCAACGAGTAGTCCATCATCTGATGGACCAACATCTCTCCATACGAGGAGCGAAATAAAAGTTGAGAGCCTTCTTCGAGACAATAGGTCTCTTCTCCACTAGGATAGGTAATTGTATAGCAAGTCCCGGTAAAGGATAAGATGGTCGAATCTTCTTGTTCAATGGGATAAGCAGCAAGTTCCGCTGCTTCCAGTGTCGTCACCCCAAGCATAAGTTTCGCTTGATACTGAAAAGCAAAGAACTGTTTGGTGCTTTTCTCTCCTTCATTGGTATATTCGTACCAACCGTTGGCATCGGCGGACCCGATGCCTATCCCAAGAAAGGAAAAGATGCGAAAATCTTCCTCCTCCTCATAGGCATCGATGAGCAACGTATAATCCTCCCCATCACTATAATCGCCCTCATGTTTTTCGTACTGTACATAGAGGACATCGCCTTGTTTCACCACATGATACTGATCAATCCCATCACTGGTAAAAGAGAGTTCATAGGTTTCCGGCCAAGTAATGGTGCGTGGAGTCGTTGACGAGGAGGAACCTCCTCCTCCACAACTACTTAATACAAGCGCTCCTAGAACAAGCGTAAGAATTGCTGGGGAAGTCTTCATGATTCTTCCCTCCTTTGGGAGTTTTCGTTTTAATACTCGTTATCTTTATTTTACGATAGCGAATGGGTGAATTCAATGAAAACTCCCAAGGAAACCTAACGATGTCTATCGAGCAGACCTTGATTTATCGTATAATAAAAACAAAGAAACAAAAGGAGGGTTCTCATGGATGCCTCAACATTGTGGAAGCAATTCACCAACGACGCTTCCCTTTCCTATACAGCATGGCAGTTTGGTGCCGTTCCCGATAAGCTTGCCGCACTTGTCTTAAAGGGTACCAAACAAGCCACTACTTCTCTCTATGACCTTTATGCCCTCGATCAAGAACCCCTCCCTAGGTTAGGCGACTACAGTGTCATCCTCGATAGTAGGGATGAAGCCATTTGTATTATTCAAACAACGAAGGTGACCATTCTCCCTTTTCAAGAAGTAACCGAAGTCATGGCCAACATTGAAGGCGAAGGAGATCGTTCCTTAGCCTACTGGCGAGAAGTTCATTTGGAGTTCTTTCAAGAAGAAGCAAAAGCCATTGGAAAAACATTCAATGAGTCCATGCTTGTGGTTTTTGAAGAATTTCAACTCGTTTATCCCCTCTCAACAAGGGGTGATCCCCTATGAGTCGTCGTGCTATCCGCTTCTTAATGCGTCACCCCCATCCGTATGACCTTCCAGGAACGGAGGAATGGTTTTGGCGTGCCATGAAGGCAAATGCGCTCGCCCAAGCCAAGGGATGTCCGGATTATGCTCGCATCCTGCAAGAAGCTCACTTCGATCCTCATTCCATTCAATCGATGGCGGATTTGGTGCACCTTCCGGTGCTCCCTACTCTATATTTCAAACATCATGAACTCTTATCCATGCCAAAATGGAAACTGCTGATCCAAGCAACCTCTTCTGGGACTTCAAGTGGATTGAAGAGTAAATTAGGCTTTGATGCTCGCTCCTTGTTACGAGGAGCGACCATGATCCGGCGCTTGTTTCGGGTTCATCATCTTTGGTCCTTGCGTCCGGTCCTCTATTGTGTCTTTGGCTATGAACCGCACCGAGACAATCAAGTGGTCATTGCGAAATCCACCTATGGATTCACGTTCTTAACGCCAGCGCGTAAGCGAGTTTATGCCTTACGCTGGACCAACAATGGCTATCAATTGGATCTCGAAGGGATGAAACAAGCGCTGATAGAAGCCGATGCCAAACAAATTCCAGTCCGAACAGCGGGCTTCCCTGCCTATACCTATTTCTTGTTGCAACAAATGCAACAAGAAGGCCTTCGTCTCCATCTCCCGAAAGGCTCCAAAGTCACGGTGGGGGGCGGTTGGAAACAGTTTTATACCGAACAAGTCGATAAAGCATCCTTCTATCGCTTGGTCGAGGAAGTGCTCGGCATCCCCGAAGCAGACTGTGTGGAGTTTTTCTCTGCCGTCGAACACCCCATCGTTTACATCGATTGCCGTCATCATCATTTTCATGTCCCCATTTATGCACGGGTCATCATCCGTGATCCCGACACCCTGGAGCCACTCTCCCCTGGACAAGTCGGTTTAATCAATCTGCTTACTCCCCTTGTCGATAGTGCCCCTTTGCTCTCGGTCATGACCGATGATTTAGGCATCCTCCATACCGAAGGTTGCCCATGTGGGGAAACGAGTCCTTGGTTGGAAGTCCTCGGACGAGTCGGAGTTCACGATGTGGTGACCTGCGCCCAAGGGGTAGAAGCACTGGTAACGAAAGGAGCGGAAGAAGCATGATTTTGTATCAAGGAAAACGTTATGAAAATAGTGAACAGGCTCGTCTTCTTGCTGAGCTCCCAACACAGTGTTTTCATACCCTCACGCATACTCTTCCGCTTTCGCCCCAACAAGTCATCGATGCTTGCGATCAACTTGTCCAGCAGGTTCGCACAGGACATTATGACTCCATCATTCTTCCTCTCCTACAAGCCCATGGTCTCAGTGAGACTGATTTACAACGTCATCTCTCCATGATGACACGGGATGCCCTGGAACAAAAACTTCAAGTCGAACTCGGGTCCTCAATCCTTGATTTGCCACCACTTCCCAGTGGTACGAAACGCGCCTATGCACCCTTAGGCATTCTACTCCACATTGCCGCTGGCAATGTGGAAGTCTTACCGGCCTATTCGGTTATTGAAGGTCTTTTAACAGGGAACATCAACCTGTTAAAACTCCCTCGTGG
>CAZVZF010000029.1:0-10461 GCA_964631095.1 uncultured Eubacteriales bacterium | reverse complement strand
TTGGAAACGTGAATTACGAGAGCGTTTACATAATTCTATTTTAATGGTTTCTCGTCAAAAGTCAAGAAAATGCGGTAAGTCAATGCATTGTTTTCAGTTTTTTAAATCTTCCATAAAAAACTGCCCATTATCCGTTTGTTTTATGTGATTTAATCACAATCTTTCTCAATAATAATTTAACCTAAAAAGGGGACTTCATGAAGACGAGTACTATTCATCTCATGGCGTCCTTCTTTGGCAAAAGGGATGCCATTGCGGTTGACCAAGTCACCGGTAAAGCTAATGTTAACCTTTAGTAGGCTACTCCCAATTCCATAGAAGTCAACCGGAGTCTTTTCTGCTTGGAAGGCTTCAATTCGTTTGAGAGTAAAACCACTGGAAACAATAATCTTCACATAATCAAAACCTTCCTTATCGAGGGCCTGTCGTAGCGCCTTAATTAATGTGGGGTTTACACCATAAGGATCGATTCCAGCGGATTGGTAATCAAAATGATCAAAATAATGATCTTTCATGGATTGGGAAGTATCCACGCGTACCCCATATAGTTTCTCTTTAAAATGTCGAGCCACAGTTAATGACTCAGGAATTACATCATTATGAAAGTCAACCAATGCAATTAAGTTGTCTTGTGGAAACTCATGGAGATAGGCTTCACAAGCAGCGACTAAATCCCCATTCATTATTTGGATAAGGGCATGAGGCATGGTTCCAACGCCCTTCATTCCCCACCACTCATTCATTGCGTGAGTCGCTTGCGCAGCGCTTCCTCCCATAAAAGCAGCATATCCATCTCCTTGCTGATTGGAATAGTGATCATCACGATCCCCCATAAAGATAACGGTGGCAGGGGCAGCTGCTTTAACCGCTTGATAAACATTGGTCGCTACGGAGGTGCGTCGTGCTAAAATTCCATCAATCAAACTTTCGAGATACCCAAAGTCTTGATAATGGCCAGTAATTTTCAAGACAGGTTCTAAAGGAGCAATAGGATCGCCATCATGCAGGGCTTGAATGTGTAATTTGGATGGATTATCCGCAAAGGTATGAATCAGCGCAATGGCTTCGTCTACCCCGCACAAAATGCCGTCATGGCGTTGAAAGAATTGCATGGTAACTACATCGTTAGGTGCATATTTTTCGACAATCTTAGCAGTTTTTAAAAAGTAAACCGCAGAATACCAACCACTTTTAATTCGTGAGTCAAATTTAAAAGTATTGTTGGTTAATCGCTCAATTTTTCCTTGTTGCTTCAAGTCGAACTCTTTCATCATTATCGTCCCTTTCATAGTTTCTGGAAGCCTAACGATTGGCATTCTTAAACGACTCAATGGTTTTGCTAGATAGCGTCTTAAGCATTTTTAACGTCACTTTTCGTGCGCTTTCATAATCATCAAAATCGATTATACTAGAATTCGTGTGAATGTTTCGTGCGCAAATACACTGCGTTAAAGTGGGAATTCCAGCAAGTGATTTATGAACAATCCCCGCATCGGTACCCCCATAAGACAAATAGTATTGATAAGGAACGCTAACCTTCTTACACATTTCAATTTGATAATTTAGCAAGGCAGGGAAAGCAATCATGGAGGCATCAACAAATCGAATCAGCACGCCTCCTCCCAATTGACCATATTCTTTCTTATTTCCGCCCATATCGGAGGCAGGAGAACAATCCATGACTATTGCAAAATCCGGTTGAATCATCTGAGTTACTGTTTGGGCTCCGCGTAAACCCGCTTCTTCTTGGACGCTTGCGCCAATATAAAGATCAATATCTAAATCTATCGATTGCAGAGCCTGTAACAGTTCAATACCGAGAATGCACCCATAACGGTTATCAAATGCCTTGGATAACAAACGTTTACCCCCGTTTAACACTTGAAAATCGCCTCGAAGGACAATCGAATCATTAACCGATACGCCTAAGGCAAGCGCCTCTTCTTTGGTTGAACAGCCAATATCGATAAGCATATCTTCTGCTTTCATGGGTCTTGCTCGTAACTCAGGAGTAAGTTGGTGGGGCGGAATGGTATCAATAACACCATCCAATAGTTTTCCACTTTTTGTTTGAATATAAACCCGTTGTGCCATCAAGGTTTGTTCCCATATTCCTGAAGGTAGCTTATGCATTTTTAACGTTCCATCAGACTCAATGGATCCCACGCGAAATCCAACCTCATCCATATGAGCCAGCACCAACACTTTGGGAGCATCAGTTTTTTTGCTTTTCTTATGAGCAATCAACGAACCCAACTGATCTTCCAATAATTCATCGGCCAAGGGACGATAATAACTTTCCAAGACCCGACGAATATTGACTTCGTGGCCAAAGGCCCCTACTGCTTGGGTTACTTCTTCAAATAATTGGCGGCGTTTCTTACTTAATACCATCGAATTGATCCTCCTTAATAATTACGAGTCGATGAATCGACTTTCCTAATGAACGAAACCGCATTTCATATTCTGTCATTGCATCTTGTTCCTCGATTTTTGCATAAGGAGACTGCGATTCAAGAATATGCCATGGAGGATTCATTAGTTGTTCCATAGTATAACGATAAAAGTCATAATTGTCACTTTTAAAAATGATCTGTCCACTTGGTTGGAGAAGATGTTCATATTGCTTCAAAAACAAAGGAGATGTTAATCGTCGTTTTTCGTGTCTTTTTTTCGGCCAAGGATCACTAAAATTCAAATAGATGTTTGAAACTTGTCCTTCAGGAAAGCGAGTCAAAATTTCGTTAGCATTTCCCAACAAAAAATAGAGATTCGATAAACCACATTCAACCGCTTTTTGTACTGCCAGCACGAGAACGGATGGTTGTAGCTCAATACCGAAAAAGAACATGTTAGGATTCTTTTGAGCCATAGAAATGATAAAATCCCCTTTTCCTACACCAATTTCCAGACCAAACGTATCAAAATGAGGAGGAAGAGGAATAATTGAATCATCGTGGGATGGGATTCCCACGAGATTCGCATGTTCTTCTAAGTATGGAAGCGCCCATGGCTTATGTCTTTGTCGCATAATTACATATTGGCGAGTTCAAAAAGCGCTCGCAAGTAGATGGCTGTTCCAAGTACCAAATCATCAATCGCAAGCGATTCATCGGGACTGTGGATATTCCCACTACCGTGTCCACCATTCGGAAATCCCATGCCATAAGCAATTGTATTAACCGTATTTCGGGCATAAGTTCCGCCTCCAATGGTCATCGGTTGCGTTATTTTATCGCCGCTAAGTTCTTGATAGATACGAAGTAAGGTCTGAATAAATGGTGAGCTAGGATCAAGATATAAAGGAGCAGAATCGCTCATGACTTCGCCCTCGTGTAAGGCATGTTGAGCAAGCGTTTCGCTAACAACAAGAGAGTCACAATCGATAGGATAACGGATGTTAAGAATAAAGGAATAATGATTATTTTCATAGCTTCCTAATCCTAGATTCATTGTAAGAGCCCCCATGCGTTCACCTGAAAATTGAATCGCCAATCCTTTTCCATCACTCGTTTGAAATTTGGGGGCAAAATGTTTTGCAAGTGGGGAATCTGTATAATCAGCAAGGAAAAGAAGCAACAGAGCAAGGGCGTTTCTCCCATGCTCGGGCGTGGAACCATGGGCTGCTTTTCCTTGAATAGTAAGTATAGTCTGATTGTTCTTAAACTCCAAGTTTCCTGATGTACCCACACGGTGGAGAAATTGTTCAAACTGATGCAAATCCACTGGTTTGCCCGCTAGATGAGCAATGGCAGAATCTGGCACCGAATTCGCTGCTACTCCACTATGCAATTCAAGAAGGATAGTGTCTTGGAGGTATCCATGAAAACGATAATTCATAATTCCCTTTTCACCATAAATTAAAGGAAAATCAGCATCGGGAGTAAATCCATACATAGGGTGTGGGCGTTTGAGATCTTGAAAGTAGTGTTGCAGGCAACGCGAGCCACTTTCCTCATTTCCTCCAATTACGATTCGTATCGTCCGTTTGAGCGGATAATTTCGTTCTTTCAATATTTTTAGCGCATAATAGGCTGCTAAAGTGGGTCCTTTATCATCGCTTGCACCGCGACCATAAAGGATTCGATTTTCGACAATCCCTCCAAACGGTTCTTTGGTCCAGCCGGCTCCAAGAGGTACCACATCAGCATGACCAAGAACCATCACTAGTTCAGGAGAAGCACCATACGTTATTTCTGTGCAATAGCCGTTACAGCGATCAACCAAAAATCCATCTCGCTCAGCAAGTTGAGCAATCCATTCCAGAGCCTTGGAAACGCCTTCTCCAAAGGGCCTTTCGGCCGTGACCGTCGCTTCATCGTAAATTGAACCGCAACGAATCCATCCTTGCAAGTCGCGGATCATCGCACTTTCTTTTGCTTTTGCTAATGCTATTACATCTTTCATTGGCACAACCTCCTTCATTGTTTCTCAACAGACTTAGGCATAAAATCGCGGAACATCCGTCGCAGTGCATAAAATAAGATGGGTGCAATAATAACTGCCGCAGCGAGCTCAAGCATACCATTAAACCCAAGAATACCTAAAAAGAAAGCAGAGAAGGTATTATTGGCAAAGAATTCTTCATAGATTGGCATCGTACGTCCAATAAGATACATCATAATGACTGTAACAGAGGTATGAAAAAGCGTTCCAATTGCGGCGGTTACCACAATGGAACCAGTCTCATATAACCGGGTTTTCCCCAGAAACTGACGACGCGAAATTTCAGCCAAAATTCCAGCAATAATTCCAAAGACTAGTCGTGGGAATATGGATACTAATACATTTGTAAAAACAGGATCAACGACTCCAACTGGAGCGGTAATGGCCCGCAACCAACTTAACACCCCAAAAGCTAAGCCAGTCACAATACCGCCTTTCAGTCCCATCAATAATGCAGCTAAGATGACCACAATGTGGATATCAGTTACCGATACCGTTGGGGAAAGTGGAATCATGCCGAGCGGTGTGAAGGATAAAACGGCAATCAATGCAATAAACATTGCATAATAAGTCATTTCTTTAATTCGATTGTTTCGCATATTGTTCTTTGTCCTCCTTGATACAATTGCGGCGATAAATTTCATACAAACCATAAAGGATTAAATCACGGTCAAGGATAATATTTTTTCTTGATGCTAAGACGACAATGGGGGCTAATCCGCCGGTAGCAACTATTGTTTTAATTGGTCCCATTTCTTCTTGGAATCGATCAATTAATCCATCCATCATGGCTGCAGCTCCATTAAGAACCCCAGAATTCATACTATCGGGCGTATTCGTGCCAATAACCTTTTTTGGTAAGCGATAGTTGATATTCGGTAATTGGGAAGCCGTACGAACGAGTGCCTCCGCCGAAATTCGAACTCCTGGACCAATAGTGCATCCAATAAAAGCACCTTCCTCATCCAGTGCGCAAATCTTTGTTGCCGATCCAAAATCAACGATAATGGCAGGCAAAGGATAGCGATGCAAAGCACCAACGCAGTCTGCAACCAAATCTGCTCCAACTTCAGCAGGATGATCCGCTTTAATTTTAAGCCCTGTTTTTACACCAGGAGCCACCAAAAGCGGTTTAAAGCCAAAAATGGAGATAATCGATCGGATGACTACAGTGGTAAGTTGTGGAACGACTGAGGACATGATTACATCACTGACCTGTTCCACGTTTACCCCTTTCGAAAAAAGCAACTCCCGCAAAGTGTGGGCATACTCATCCTCGCTTTTGTAGCGATTTGAGTTTGTTCGTCCGGTAGCAATTAATGCCCCTTGGTCGAAAACGCCAAACACTAAATCAGAGTTGCCAAGATCAAATACAACAACCATATTGATTCATCACCTCTTGTTCCCATCCTTAAAAAAGGTACAGGACAAGATTATTATACGAAAATTTAACAATAAAGTCGAGAAATAATATTCGGGATTATTCAATGGATGCATCCAATCGATAGAGTTGTGTAATTGGTTCATGTCCACTTGTCTCATAAGAACAATAAAGAAGAATCTGTGTTGGAATAACTAAAGTTTGAAAGCTTAAGTTTATTCCTTTTGTTTCCTTTGCAGTTTGGCGCGGTGCATCTTGAGGAATGAGTACCATACCAAAATCCTGAAAAATCCCTACACTCGGATAGTATCGAGGGGCTATCGGAACCGTTGCTTCAGCAACAAGAAAGACAATATTTTCCATGCGCATGGTCGCAGAATCAATGCTAAGTGTAACAAGAAATTTCCCGCCAACCGGTAATTGTTGTGTTTGAATCGAGTAGCTAAATATAGTAGGGGTCGATAGATATTCAGAAGCACTTGTTAGACGACTGTATGCCGCTTGATAATTAGCGACTTGAATCTGTTCGGTATCATCACGGCGAAAAATAAAAAATCCGCTCACCAATACAAAGAGAACGGTCAAGACAATGGAAATCGTTAAGGTATGTTTTTTCACTGTCAATCACCTTTTTTAATTATACCATACAAAGCAAAGAATAAAAGCCTCCGAAGAGGCTTTAACGAACAACAAAATTTACAATTCGGTTGGGAACAACAATCGTCTTGACAATGGATTTATCATTAAGATGGACCTGTACTGTCGGCAAGGCTTTAGCTTGCGTCACAAGCACTTCTTGTTCTTCATCCATCGGTGCAAGGAAGGTGGCGCGAAGTTTTCCATTAACTTGAACAGCAATCGATACTTCGGTATCCATGGCTAGCTTGGCATCAAAGGAAGGCCATGAAGAGGCCTGTAAACTAGTGACCCCTCTGGTAAGTTCATGAAGTTCTTCTGTAATATGAGGAGCAAATGGATGAAGAATTTTTAAAAAATCATGGAATTCATCCACATTGATTGCAGGGGCTTTGACCCATTCATTAACAAGAGTCATCATTTTTGCAATTGCGGTATTGAACTTCATAGACTCAATATCCTCGCTTACAGCTTTAATGGTACGATGCATCATGGATTCAAAAGTTGGAGAGTATCCAGAATTTGAATAATTGATTTTTTCTTGCAATCGCCATACTCGTTCTAAGAAACGGCGACATCCTTTTAAACCATTTTCATTCCACGGAGTTGGTTGGTCATATTCACCAATAAATAGAATGTATAAGCGAAGACTATCTGCCCCATCACTTTCAATTATTTCAAGGGGATCCACAACATTTCCACGCGACTTTGACATTTTTTCATTGTCCGATCCTAAGATAAGTCCTTGAGCCGTGCGCTTTGCATACGGTTCACGCACAGGAACATGGCCTTGATCGTATAAGAAATGATTCCAAAATCTTGAATAAATCATGTGACGGGTCACATGTTCCATTCCTCCGTTATACCAATCGACAGGAAGCCAATATTTCATCAAATCATTGCTTGCAAAATGAGTATGATTTTGAGGATCGCAATACCTCAAGAAATACCAACTGGATCCCGCCCATTGAGGCATAGTATCTGTCTCTCTTTTTGCCATTTCTCCACATTTTGGACAAGGTACATTGACCCAATCCTCGATATTGGCAAGTGGAGATTCTCCATTTTCACCCGGTTCAAAATGTTCTACCTGAGGAAGTAATACTGGAAGTTGATCTTCAGGAACTGGAACTTGTCCACAGTGCGGACAATGAATAATTGGAATGGGCTCACCCCAATAGCGTTGACGATTAAAGGCCCAATCTTTCATCTTAAATTGAACGACTCGATGACCAAGATGACGTTTTTCCAGTTCGGTAGTTACTATTTCAATCGCCTCTTTTACATCGAGGCCATTGAGAAAATCGGAATTAATTAAAATGCCCTTCTCTGTCGAAGTATAAGCTGCCTCCTCAAGGTTACCTCCTTGAATTACTTCAATAATCTCGAGTCCGTATTGCTTAGCAAAATCATAATCGCGAGCATCATGGCCTGGAACCGCCATAATCGCACCTGTTCCATAACCCATCATGACATAATCCGAGACAAAAATAGGTAAGGCTTTACCATTCATAGGATTCATAGCTTCAATCCCTTGAATACGAACTCCTGTTTTATCTTTATTTAACTGGACCCGTTCAAACTCCGTTTTGCGACGAGCAGCCTGTTGATAGTCGGCAATTTCTTTCATGTTGGAGATTTTCTGAGTCCATTTCTCGAGCATGGGGTGTTCGGGAGCAACAACCATAAACGTTGCTCCAAATAAGGTATCCGGGCGGGTCGTAAAAATAGTTAGAGAGTCAGGCACGGAGGACAACTGAAAATGAACTTCGGCGCCATCGGAACGACCAATCCAATTAATTTGCTCCGTTTTAATTCGCTCCGAATAATCAACATGTTCAAGCCCCTTTAATAAAGCATCCGCATACTCCGTAATTTTTAAAAACCAGACATCTTTTTGTTTTTGTATTACATCCGAGTCACAACGATCACATTTTCCCCCTTGTGATTCTTCATTTGCCAAGACAACTTGACAAGAGGGACAATAGTTCACAAAAGTTTTATTTTTGAATGCTAGACCTTGATGGAAGAGTTGCAAGAATATCCATTGAGTCCATCGATAATATTCTGGTTGGGTCGTATCAACAATTCGATTAAGATCAAAGGAGAAACCGGCACGTCTCATCTGAGATAGGTATGTCTTAATATTACGGTCGGTAACGACACGAGGATGAATTTTAGTCTTAATGGCATAGTTTTCAGTGGGCAATCCAAAAGCATCAAAGCCAAGTGGAAACAGCACATTGTAACCTTCCATTCGACGCTTCCGGCTGATTACCTCTAACGATGAAAAAGCGCGCACATGACCCACATGCATACCTGTTCCACTGGGATATGGAAACTCAATAAGTCCGTAAAATTTAGGCCTAGCATCAAAGTCAACGGCATGGAAAAGGCCTTTATCTTCCCATATTGATTGCCATTTTGATTCAATTTCTTGATGTTTATATGCTTCCATGGTGCATCCTCCTCATAAAAAAATCGTTCCACTTCAGGAACGATGAAACTCGCGGTACCATCCTGATTCGCCGTAATTCCTAACGACGCTCTCACTTTCACTTTAACGCAGTGTTACGATACTCCAGGATGAGTTCATTCATCGATTCACAACACTTTTCACCAGTCAGTGTCTCTCTTAAGAGAATTTATGAACTACTACTGCCCTTCAACGTTTATGTATTTATTATACTATCTCCAAGATTTTTGTCAAAGAGATGTTAACATTCCTAGAAGTAGCACTACCATGATATAATAACTGGGGTGATTTCATGAAGAATCCATTTCCATATGCGCTTGCAAACAAACGATATCATACCCTCGACTATGCCTTAAAATACCGCTTTGGAACGAAATTGGCCAAGATTCCTCTTCATGGGGGATTCACATGTCCCAATCGCGATGGGAGCAAAGGAATAGGTGGTTGCACATTTTGTAGTGCAAGTGGTGCAAGTGATTACTTGTTAGAACCTTCGATTCCTCTCATTAAACAGTACGAATACGGAAAAGCCACCGCTAGACGAAAATGGAAAACCGATCATTTCATTGCTTTTTTTCAAGCATATACCAATACTTACGCCCCACTCGAAGAACTTCACAAACGATTTGATCCCCTTCTAGAATGGCCTGATGTTGCTATGATTGCAATTGCAACACGTCCCGATTGTTTGCCCGACAATGTCATCGATTATCTTGCGGAAATTAATCAAACAAAGCCTATTTGGATTGAGTTGGGCTTACAAACTTATTATGATGAAACCGCTACAAGAATCCATCGAGGATATGAGCTTTCGGTATTTATTGATACCGTCCATCGATTACGACAACGGAATCTTGAAGTTGTGGTACATATCATCAATGGATTACCTGGCGAGTCCAAATCTATGATGCTACATACCGCTTCTTTTCTAGCAAAGCAAGATATTCAAGGCATAAAATTCCATGCTTTAACCATTGCCAAGCATTCTATCTTAGGTGCCATTTATCAGCAAGACCCCTTCCCTTTGTTAACTCAAACGGAATATCTCGATATCCTAGTCAATCAACTTGAATTATTGCCTCCTTCGATGATTATTCATCGAATCAATGGGGATCCTGTTGCGAACGATTTATTGGGACCCTTATGGTGCTTAGATAAGCGAAACTTTAGCAATCAATTGGATCGTGAAATGGTTCGTCGAATGACCTATCAAGGGCGGAGGTATCAAAATGAGCACTAATCGATCTCCTTCGGTCGCTCTTTCTCATCAACTTATTTTGCAAGCAAAAGGAAGAGAGTTTGCCTTGGATGCCACATGTGGAAATGGGCATGATACACGCTTTTTAGTTCAACATTTCAAACAAGTGTTGGGTACCGATATTCAGCCGCTTGCAATTCGACGAACCCTTCAGCAAATAACCGAGTATACCAATGTCCAAATTCTCCTTCATTCGCATGAAACCATTCACGAAAGCATTGATCAACCCATCGATGCAATTCTATTTAATTTGGGTTTTTTACC
>CAZVZF010000028.1:0-10691 GCA_964631095.1 uncultured Eubacteriales bacterium | reverse complement strand
TTTTCCCCCTCTTAGAGCTTCAATGACCGGGACGAGCAGGATAGCGACAAACCCACCGGAGAAGCCATTATTATATAAGTTGAGTCCACCATGGAGTGGCCCCAAGTTCTGAACAATTGAAATATGAATCATGGTAGCAATGACTCCCCATCCAAGGCCAAATTGACCGCCGATTGGCGCAATTCCTGTACCAAAGAGAGCCCCTAGAATGATGATGGGTCGTGTAAGATCCCACATGCCAAGGGCGGAGCCTATGAGAGCAGCAAGGTACACATGAGAGACGTTGCGAACGGTTTTTCCGAATGCGGCAAATCCAACAATTGTAAGAATGCCGCCAATCGTGGGCCCGTTTAAATCCGCTCCCACAAATAGGATAAAGACGGTAGTCATTAAGCCCAGCAAGCCCATATTGACCATCGTAGCATAAAGTCCATCACGAACAACAAAATCGGAAACTGCACGGCCCGAATGGCGGCTAATATGTAAGCCCCGTTTCCAACTCCCACGGTCCATGACCACCGCAAAGAGAATCATCACCGAAAAGGTTACTAACAAAAACCAAACAAAGACATGGTTATTCCCTGTATTCCAAATATCACGTAGTGTCACTTGAAACCCGAAATTCTTTAAAACCGATATCACCATCGTGCCAATAAAGCCAGCCGCAAAACCAACATTATAGAGATTGTATCCTTGGTGAATCTTCATCGTGAATCCTGCAATAGGAGGAAGGATGAAGCCAACGACAATTCCGATGAAGACGGCTAAAATTGCTGCAAGAGCAGGATCAAAGCCTGCATAGAAAAACACTTCTGAAACCATCGGAGACATACATGTCCCAAAGATGGCTACATAGGCATATTTTTTGATGGGTTCTTTCTTCACCCATGCATACAAATAAACCCCTACAATAAAGGGTATAATGGCAAATAAGTTTTTCCCAAATAACGCAAAGCCTGCAATAATAAAAGCTCCCGCAATGGAGGACCCATGAAAAGGAATTTTCAATGATTTAATCCACAAAATGGTCAGTAACATCATGAAGCCAGAATTCACAAAGGCGGCGCCAATCCCTGCCAACTCCACATAGTCCGTAATTAAGCCGTCTGGAGACGTATAGATATGATGAATTCCCTCCATCATTTGCGGGAGGGGATCATAGAGTAATCCAAACGTCAAGAGGATGATGGCAAAGGCGAGAAGGAAGCGAAAGACCTTCGATGAGACGGTCACGTCGCCTTTTCGTAGTTGTAGTTCCATAAATTTCCTCCACCGAAGATACGAAAATATTATAGCACACCTTATGGAAAGAATGGCATTTTATTTGTAGGGTTTCCGAATTATTTCACAAGCCATTGTCGCAACGCTTCATAGGCACAAAAGAGCCCTGCAGTGGCAGGAACGACAACAATGCTTCCAAGAGGAGATTTCCCTTGGGATGGCAAGGGATTATCCTGGAACACTCGTGTTCTTTTTTGAGGAATTTCGAGCGAATGAACGACCCGAATGGACTTTAAATCCAAGGAGAATTGACGGGCATACGTCCGCATTTGTTTGCTGACAGGATCGTTGGAGGTATCCAATAAACAACCTAATCGAACCATCGTTGGATCCACCCGTTCCGCCATTCCCATGCTGGATACCATCGGGATTCCTAATTGATGACAGGTGGTAAGAAGCAGGGCTTTGTAGCGTAGCGTATCGATGGCATCTACGACAAAATCCCATTCTTGTAGGTTCAACCATCCCGGAAATGTCTCATCAATCATCCGTGTTGCAATGCGAACGTCCGCCTGCGGTTGGATGTCAAGAATACGCGCTTTAGCCACTTCTGTTTTGGGCTGACCAAGAGTCGAATGAAGGGCCAATAATTGTCGATTAAGGTTCGTGGGCTCAATGGTATCGCGGTCCACCAAGAAGAAATGCCCCACGCCAAGGCGAGCCAACGCTTCGGCCGCATACGATCCTACTCCTCCAAGCCCAGCGATAAGGACTCGTTTATGAGCGATTGCCTGAACATTGTCAAAGCCTAACAACAGCTCATTGCGATGCCACATGCCTGTTGGATGATTCATACGGTCCACTTCCCTTTCACAAGGTTTTGAATTTCACACAAAGCATCGTTGGGGAGCCGTCCATTTCCTACCTCAATCCATTGCATCGGAAATTGATGCGTCCACCAGGTATATTGTCGCTTGGCATAACGTCTAGTATGGCGTTGAATGGATGCAAGGACTTCTGAAAGAGGTAGCTGCCCTTCCATGTAAGGTATGAATTCTTTATAACCAATGGCTTGACGAGCGGTCGTTCCTGGTGGGGTTTTGGTCAAAATATCCTTGGCTTCTTGCTCCAACCCTTGTTCAAACTGAACCAGCACACGCTGGTTAATGCGCGCATAGAGTTCTTCTCGTGGTCGTGTTAACCCCACAAACAAGGCATCATAAAGTAGGTCAGGACGAGAAACTTCCTTCAAGGGTCCCGACTCGGCCACACGTTGCAAGGCACGTTCAATGCGCTGGCGATTGTTGGGATGAATCTGAGCGGCAGCTAGCGGATCTAGGATCTGCAATTGTTCATACAAGGCTCCTGTTGCTTCCTTGCTCAATGGAAGAATTGGATGCCCTTCCTTCGCTGGAAACTGGTAATCAAACAGAGTGGCGCGGACATAAAGCCCCGTTCCTCCCACAAGAATAGGAAGATGCCCACGTGCTGTGATTTCTTCGATGCATTGGCGCGCAAGTCGTTGATATTGAGCAACATCAAACGGAGCATCCACATCCACACAATCGAATAAATGATGGGGAATACCTTGTTGCTCCTCTTTTTTTATTTTCGCCGTACCAATGTCAAGCCCACGATACACTTGCATCGAATCAGCATTGATGATTTCTCCTCGAAGCAACGAGGCGAGAGCCAAGGCGTATTCGGTCTTTCCTACCGCCGTTGGCCCCCCCACAACGAGTACGCGCATCATAAGACTTTTCCTACCCGACGGAACAATCGTTCGACCTCATAGGTGGAATAATAAATCATGGTAGGGCGTCCATGAGGACACGTAAAGGGGTTATCACACTGCCGAAGTTCGGCAAGCAAGGCCTCCATCGAGGCATGATTTAAGGCTTGATTGGCTTTAATCGACGCTTTACAACTCAAGGTTTCCAAAGCGGCGGCCCGTAATGTTTTCAAGGTAATGGTTTGCTGCTCTTTCAGTTGGTGGACCATCATCTCCACATAGAGCGCAACATCCACTTGTTGCATCCAAGCAGGAACTGCAAGAATTCGCAAGGCATTGTTGCCAAAAATCTCGGCTTGAATGCCAATGTCACGCAAATAGGATAAGCGTTCGCTCATCCATGTCACATCATGATAACTAAGCTCCAAGACCAATGGGACAAGCAGTGGCTGCCACGAAACTTCGTGCGTCTGTTGCTCAAAAGCTTTGGAGAAACGTTCAAAGTTGATGCGTTCAGCAGCAGCGTGCTGGTCAATCAAGTAAAAGCCTTCTGGGCTTTGTGCCACCACATAAGTCCCATGAATTTGACCTACTGGAAAAAGAGGGGGAAGACGTTGGGGTTGGGAGAAAGGAATGGGTTCTGTTTGGTAGGGTTCGTCCGCTTCTTGAACACGAAGGTGAACGGGATTTTCAACCGATGGTTCGGTCGATTCTTGCGTTTGATATGGGTTAGGTGCTTCTTGATTCCACAGCACATAATCCCAATTTTGGGGAACCGGCATACTTTCTTTTTTTGCGAGTGAAACATGAGGAGCCATGGTTGCTTGGCGCAAGGCTTGTGATATTCCTTTTCGCACTAATTGGGAGAGTGAATCATCTTTGGAAAGACGAATTTCATGCTTGGCTGGATGAACATTCACTTCGACCAAACTAGGGTCGGTTTCGATGATAAAGAGCACCAAAGGGAAACGCCCCTCAGCAATGAGATTTCGATAGGCTTCAAGAATCACACTTTGCAAAAAGGGAATGCGAACATGACGCCCATTGAGAAGAAAAGTCATATCATTGCGCGTGGCTTTGGAAAGGGAACTCATGCTGATATAGCCTGAGACTTGAAAATCCTCATCATGAAACTCAATCGGGAGGAGTTGACGCGCTGTTTCTGCTCCATACACATTGGCAAGAATTTCCAAGCGATTCCCTCGCCCAGAACTTTGAAATTGAACCGATTGGTCAACGATTAGAGTCAAGCGAATGTGTGGATGGGCCAACGCTGCCTTGGTGACCACTTGAACAATGTGCGCCAACTCGGTGTAATCGGACCGTAAGTGTTTCAAACGAGCGGGGGTGCGATAAAAGAGTTCTTCAACGACTACCGTCGTTCCTTTTCGTCCATCACTTTTTTCAACCGCCACGATTGCATTGTCTTGTAGACGCAACAATGTGCCAGGACCTTCTCCCGTTCCTGTTTGTAACGTTACCTTGGAAACCGCCGCAATGGAGGGCAATGCCTCCCCCCGAAAGCCAAGGGTTCGAATGCGAAACAAGTCATGAACTCGCGCTAGTTTGGATGTCGCATGACGGGTAAAAGCCAACAAAGCATCCGCTTCATCCATCCCAATTCCATCATCGCGTACTGAAATCAAGGTGCGTCCCGCATCTTGAATGCGAATTTCAATATCACGAGCTTCGGCATCCACGGCATTTTCTACGAGTTCTTTGACCACACTGGCAGGACGTTCCACCACTTCTCCTGCCGCAATCATATTGGCGAGTTCAGGCGTCAATAAATGAATTCGACTCATGGGATGTCCTCCTTTATTCTTTCATTTGTTTTTTCCATTGCACCAAATAATGCAAGGCTTCCAAAGGAGAAATGGCAAAAGGATCGATGGATTCGAGTTCTTTTTGCCATTCAGGAATGGAAGTATCCGGTCGTACAACATACTCCGCAGGCAAGAGCGAAATCAGTTTGGTTTCCAATTGATGGAGAATCTCTTGAGCGCGGGCCAATAAGGAGTCGGGGAGTTTGGCAAGCCTTGCCACGTTGATTCCATAGGACTTAGCGGCACTTCCCGCTTTCACTTGATACAAAAATGTCACGCGATCATTTTCTTCGTGGACGGCAACATGAATGTTATGAATACCCGCTAGCTTTTGTTCGAGTTCGGTTAGTTCATGATAATGGGTGGAAAACAACGTGAGCGCCTTCACATAAACCGCTAGATGCTCAATGATGGCTTGAGCCAAGGCCATTCCATCATACGTGGAAGTCCCTCGACCAATTTCATCAAAGAGAATAAGGGAATGTTCGGTGGCATGACGAATGGCGTGGTTGGCTTCCATCATCTCCACCATAAAGGTAGATTGCCCCGAAACCAGATCATCACTGGCCCCAATCCGTGTAAAGATACGATCAAAGACCGGAAGTTCCGCACGTGTGGCCGGAACAAAGGATCCAATTTGGGCCATGATGACCGTTAATGCAGCCTGACGCATATACGTACTTTTACCCCCCATGTTGGGACCGGTAATAATTTGCAAAAAAGAATTGTGGTCCAAGCGAATGTCATTGGGGACATAGGCTTGATGAACCATCACTTTTTCAATCACAGGATGTCTTCCTTCGACCACTTCCATTCGTCCCTCTTCATTAAAATGAGGACGGACATAATGTTGAGTATCCGCCACTACCGCAAAGGAACGTAAGACATCGATGGTCGCTAACACATCGGCAAGTTGCTGAATGGCCTCGGTTTCTTGTTTCACTTGTTCCCGTAAAGCAAGAAAAAGCTCATATTCCAATTGAATGATACGATCCTCTGCATGAAGAACTAAGGCTTCTTTTTCTTTCAGTTCAGGCGTGATGAAGCGCTCGGAATTGGCCAAAGTCTGTTTGCGTTCATAGCCAAAATCAGGACGAACAAGCCCTAGATTTCCTTTGGAGATTTCGAGATAAAACCCAAATACTTTATTAAACCCTACTTTAAGGTTCTTAATACCTGTGCGCTCCCGCTCGCTGGTTTCCAAAGCAGCAATCCATTCTTTCCCCCCGCGACTCATGGCTTTCAATTGATCCAGTTCTTCATGATAGCCACTGCGAATCATTCCGCCTTCTTTAATGGTAAAAGGAGGATTTTCTACAATACTGGATTGAATCAAGTGTGTCAGTTCCGGCATAGGATGGACAGACTGTGCCAGCGTTTGAAGGGCTGGGGTCACTGCAGTGGCTAATTTTTCGCGAATGGCAGGAACAACAGCCAAAGATTTGGCGAGTTGCACCAAATCACGTGCATTGGCGTTGCCATAGCCAATACGACCAATCAAACGGGGAAGATCATAGATCTCGGTAAGCAAATCGCCGAGTTCGGGCCGAATCAAAAATTCTTGTAAAAATGCTTCCACGATGTCCAATCGTGCTTCAATGGCATTTCGATTGGCAAGTGGGCGGGCTAAGTATTGTTTGAAGAGCCGAGCACCCATCGCTGTCTTTGTTTTATCCAATACCCAAAGCAACGATCCGTAGCGATCTTCGGAACGTACGGTTCGAAACAATTCAAGATTGTTTCGGGTATAGGCATCCATCTGTAAATACTGGCTCGTCACAACTCGGGTAGCAGGGCGTAAATAATCCAAACTCCGACGTTGCGTGGCCACGAGATAAGAAACGAGGGCTGTGAGCCCGCGAATGTGACGCGCATCATCAATGTCTTGCATGAGGGCTTCATATTCTAGGGTAGGCTCGACATGCGATTGGATGGAGATGCGGATGGTTCTCCGCGCGAGAATTTGTTCCTTGATTCCCGGATCAAATTCTGGCGAGACCACAATTTCTTTAGCATCGAGGGTTTCCAGTTCTGCCAGTAAAGCTTCCACGTCACGTTCCACTGACATGACACCAAGTTCCCCCGTCGATAAGTCACAGAAACTAAGTACAAATAAAGTGGTGGCATCTTCGACGCCCACTAAATAATTATTAGTATTTTCATCCAAACCAACATCAATCAAGGTTCCAGGAGTTACAATTTGAACAACCTCGCGTTTGACGATACCTTTGGCAAGAGCAGGATCTTCCAGTTGTTCTACAATTCCTACCTTGTACCCTTTTTTAATGAGTCGATCCAAGTAGCCTCTCACGGCATGGTGGGGAACGCCACACATTGGAACACGTTCCTTGACCCCAGCATCGCGACCAGTTAAAACAAGTTCCAATTCCCGGGAAGCCGTTTTAGCGTCTTCAAAAAACATTTCGTAGAAATCCCCTAGGCGAAAGAAAATCAGGGTATCAGGATGTTGTTTCTTGATTGCCAAATATTGGGTCATCATAGGGGTATAGGTGTTCGCTTTCATGCTACTTCACTCCTCGACAAGATTGCTTTTATTATACCATTGCAGCCTTGTCTTTTGAAATGATTCCCTCAAAGAATAACTTCTCAAGGAGTCTCACTTCCTTGAGAAGTTATTCTTAGCGAATTACCTCGATGCCCATATAAGGAATGAGCGCCTTCGGGACAAGAATCGAACCATCTTCTTGTTGATAATTTTCCAAAATAGCCGCGAGGGTTCGACCGACAGCCAAACCGGACCCATTAAGTGTATGTACAAACTCGGTCTTCCCTTTCGGATCACGCCGGAAACGTATGTTGGCCCGCCGTGCTTGGAAATCTTCAAAGTTGGAACACGAAGAAATTTCTTTGTAGGCTTGATACGAGGGAAGCCATACTTCTAGATCATACGTCATCGCACTGGAGAACCCCATATCCGCAGTGCATAAGAGAATCTTCCGATACGGTAATTCCAACCGTTGTAAGATGTCCTCTGCCTCCGCTGTAAGTTCTTCCAGGTCTTGATAGGAGTGTTCAGGTAAAGCAAACCGAACCAATTCTACTTTATTAAATTGATGTTGTCGAATAATGCCCCGCGTATCGCGTCCCGCGGAACCTGCTTCAGAGCGGAAACAACCCGAGTAAGCAACATATTTAATGGGAAAATCATTGGCATCCAATATTTCATTGGCATGATAATTGGTGACGGGGACCTCTGCCGTTGGAATCAAATAATAGCCTTCCTTCTCTACCAAAAAGGCATCTTCTGCAAATTTGGGGAGTTGTCCTGTTCCCATCATCGAATTGGCATTCACTAAATAGGGAGGTAACATTTCCACACAACCATGATAATTGGCATGCGTATCCATCATGAAATTGATGAGTGCACGTTCCAATCGTGCCCCCATGCCTTTATAAAAGGTAAAACGAGCCCCAGAGACTTTAGCCGCACGTTCAAAATCAAGAATCTGCAAACGGGTACCTAAATCCCAATGAGGCAGCGGAGCAAACGTAAAGGCACGCGGCTTCCCGTGGCGAAGAATCTCGCGATTGTCTTCTTCACTTTGCCCAAGTGGCACTTGGGGATTCGGAAGATTGGGGGTGGCTCGTAAGGCGGCTTGAATTTTGGACTCCAACTCATTGACTTGTTGATCCATTTGGGCAATTTCGATGCCAATGCCTTCCACCGCTTGAAGCAAAGGGGCAGCATCTTTGTTTGCCCGTTTGTATTGACCAATCAAACGCGATTGTTCGTTGCGAAAATTTTTGCGTTCTTCGACTCGCTGCAAAATAGCGCGCCGTTCTTCATCCCATTGGACGACCTCACGAAGATAGGAAAAATCTCCTTTTCGTGTTTGGAGTCTTGCGATAATCGTTTCGACTTGATCCCTTAACTCTTTGATATCGAGCATGAATAACCCTCCTTAAAAAACAAAAAGCACCCTGAAAAAGGGACGGGAATTCCCGTGGTGCCACCCTTGTTTGAATTGTTTCACGTGAAACATATTCCTCCATGCGATAACGGGCGTCCGGGAATGATTCTTCATTCCGCCAGCGACAATGGATTCTCAGTTCGTTGGTTCGGCCTTGCACCATACGCCGCTCGCTAGTCCCTTTGGTTGCTGATACTACTTTGTCCTTTAGCTTGCTTTCATCATAACAAAGTCTTGGGGTGGATGCAATCATGAACCGCAAAAAGAAAGGAGAGGTTGCCCTCTCCTATTCCTGTTTGAATTCGTTATGGATGGTATCGTCAGTTTCTTCAACAATATCCACGGTTTCTTCGGGTTCAGGTTCCGTGACCGCTATCGAAGCTACTTCTTGGTCGTCATCCATCCGAATGATACGTACTCCTTGTGTATTTCGGCCGGCAACCTTCACTTGGTTGAGGGAAATACGAATGAGCGTCCCTTTGGAAGTCGTCACCAACAAATCTTCGTCACCATTGACGGCGCGCATAGCGACCAATGGTCCTGTTTTCTCGGTGGCATTGACGGTGATAACACCTTTTCCACCTCGTTTGGTAAAACGATAGTCCTCGCGAGGTGACATTTTTCCATAGCCCTTGGCTGTGATTGCAAGAATGTATTCCCCTTCGACCGAGGTGCTCACCCCCACGGCAGTGGCATCTCCTAAGTCAATCCCCGTCACTCCTGTCGCTGTTCGACCCATGACTCGGACGTCGGTGGAGGCAAAGCGGACCACTTTCCCAAGCGTAGACGCAATGAGAATTTCTTCTTCTCCAGTCGTCTTCTTGACGTTCAACAACCGATCTCCTTCGCGTAAGGTCACGGCAATTTTCCCGTTTTGACGAATGTTTTCAAATTGAGACATACTCACCCGTTTGACCACGCCACCGGTGGTAACAAACATCAGTTGATGGTCTTCATCGTAGGCATCGACCGAAATAATGGCTTGCACCGTCTCGCCGTCCTCCATGGACAGCAAGTTCACGACAGGCAATCCTTTGCCTTGGCGAGAATATTCAGGAACTTGATGACCTCTTATTCGGTAAACCTTCCCTAAATTGGTAAAGAAGAGAAGATCGGTATGGGTCGAAGTAATTAAAAGTTTTTCGACAGCATCGTTATCATTGGTGGTAATTCCTTTGATTCCTTTGCCTCCACGGTTTTGGGCACGGTACGTGTCACAATTTACGCGTTTGATGTAGCCATTGGTCGTCAAGGTCACAATGACTTGTTCTTCGGGGATTAATTCTTCGTCTTCAATCATCGAGGAATCATTGGAGAATTCCGTGCGTCTTGCATCCCCAAAGCGATTTTTGACATCCAATAAGTCCCGTTCAATCACCCCGAGCAATTTATCGGGGTCTTCTAAGGTTGCGCGCATTTCTTCAATGTTCTTTTGCAATTCCGTAATCTCTAATTCGATTTTTTCTTGTTCCATGCCGGTGAGCCGTTGCAATTTCATATCCAACACGGCTTTGGATTGACGTTCGGAGAGTTGCAACAAGGCCTGCAACCGTTGATCGGCTTCGTCACCATTGGCGCTAGTTTTAATAATATCGATGACTTCATCAATGTGAAAGATGGCGACACTCAACCCTCGTAACAAATGTTCCCGTTCAATGGCTTTATCGAGTTCGTAGCGCACTTTACGACGGGTAATATCGAGTTGATGGTTGAGATAATGCAACAAGATTTCTTTGACACTAAGTACTTTGGGTTCTCCATTCACCAGGGCTAATAAGTTAATCCCAAAGGACACTTGTAGCGGAGAATATTTGAAGAGTTGATTTAAGATGACTTCAGGAATCACATCTTTGCGTAATTCAATGATGACTCGAATGCCTTCACGGTTGGATTCATCCCGCAAATCAGTAATGCCTTCGACCACTTTATTCTTTACAAGGTCGGCAATTTTTTCAATCATGGTCGCCTTATTCACTTGAT
>CAZVZF010000027.1:0-10710 GCA_964631095.1 uncultured Eubacteriales bacterium | reverse complement strand
CAAAGCGAGCGTTCCCTAACAATGGATTTTCTTGAAGCATGGTGGGAATTCCCACTTGGGTCAAGGCATCTTTGGTAATGGTCGTGAGGGTTCCCGCTTGTAAGATGCCATAACGGGTGACCCCATCATTTTCTAAAGCAGCATACGTATTATGGCGTTCCAAATCGCGCAGGTCTGCAAGAACCGCAGCAAGTTGGCTGGAGGTCGAGCTGATCGCAGGATCAATGACTGCTTGGACACTGACCAACTTGTCCATCGCGTTGGAAAGGCGTAAATCTCTGGTAGGATCGGTTTCAGCTTTCATAATATTTAAGTCCGCCAAACGAATCATATTGGCAAAACTCAAGTAATCACCTGCTGCTGAGGACCCAACCATGTTTTCCAACAACAAAGTCGCAGGACGATAGAAGTTGCCTGGTTGTTCCAAATCGGGTTGAACACCAAACAATTGTAAACGAGCCAAATTGCGAATAACATTATACATCGTCGTCTTGGTCTCGGCCGAGAACCCGTCCAAGGTGGATAAACCAGCATTGGCATCGGTCATTAAGGCCGCGAGGTTTTCAAGTTCATCGTTGCCGTTTGGATCTTCACTCATATCATAGAGTTTGTCATAGGCAAGGTTTTGATAACGAACATCCCCTTTTAAAGGATCGCCAATGAGCATGTCATCAATCCCAACTTGTTCTAAGGCATCTTTCGTAATAGAGCGCAAGGTATAGGCTTGTAAGATTCCTAGTCTTGTCCCTGGGGTGACCTCGGCCGAATAATCATCATCAATTTCCAGATCACGCAAAGCCGTTAAGACCGCTCCTAATGTGGAGGCATCCGAACTCGCTGTTGGGTCGATGACGGCTTGTACATCCAATAATTTGTATAGGGCATCATGTAAACGCAAATCTTCGGATAGACTTCCTTCGACGGTGACTTTATTCAAATCGCCTAGATAGACCATTCCGGCAAAGCTTAGATAATCGCCGGCTTCCGAGGAGCCTACCATGTTTTGGAGTAAGACGGTCGCTGGGCGATAGTCGATACCAGGATTTAATGGGTCATCTTGTTCACCGAAAAGATTGAGTTTGGCGAGATTACGGATGGCGTTGTACATCGTATCAACCGTGGCCAAGGAAAAGCCATTGAGCGTGGATAACCCAGCATTCGCATCGCCCATTAAAGCGGCGAGATTTTCAAGTTCATCCTTGTTATTGGCATCTTTTGTGACATCATAGAGTGCGTCATAATTCAAGCCAAGATAACGCGCTTCTCCACCAAGCATCGTATCAATACCTGCTTCTTTGAGGGCATCTTTGGCGATGCTTTGCAAGGTAAGGGGTTGTAGAATTCCATAGCGGGTGCCACCAGGCACCAATTCCGCCGAATACTCATCATCAATTTCCAAATCGCGTAACACCGTTAAGACTCCAGCAAGGCTCGCCGCATCGGCGGTGGCATTGGCAGGATCAATCGTTGTTTGCACATCGAGTAGTTTGTATAAAGAGTCATGCAACCGTAAATCTTCGGATAGACTTCCTTCGACGGTCACTTTGTTTAAATCGGCAAGGATCATCATCCCTTCAAAGCTCAAATAGTCGCCCGCTTCGGAAGCTCCCACCATGTTTTCAAGCAAGACGGTCGCTGGGCGATAATCATTGCCTGGATTCAAAGGATCTTCTTGTTCGCCAAAGAGATTCAGTTTGGCGAGATTACGGATGGCGTTGTACATGGTATCCACCGTCGCTGCTGAAAAGCCATCCAGGGTTGAAAGCCCGGCATTGGCATCTTCCATTAAAGCGGCGAGGTTTTCAAGTTCATCCTTGTTATTGGCATCTTTTGTGACATCATAGAGAGCGTCATAATTCAAGCCAAGATAACGCGCTTCTCCACCAAGCATCGTATCAATGCCCGCTTCTTTGAGGGCATCTTTGGCAATGTTTTGCAGCGTATGTTGCTGCAAAAGTCCATAACGACGAGCATCGGCAGCGACATAGATGGAATAGTCATCATCAATCTCCAAATCCCGCAACACCGTTAAAACTCCAGCGAGACTCGCCGCATCGGCGGTGGCGTTACTTGGATCAATGGTCGCTTGTACATCGAGCAATTTGCTCAACGATTGATGCAACCGTTGATCGTTGGTGGGATCGGTTAAGGCTGTTTTGGCACTTTCGTCGGCTAAGACAAAGATTCCTTCAAAATCGAGATAATCGCCCGCTTCGGAAGCTCCCAACATGTTTTGTAGCATCATTTGGGCAGGGCGATAGGTGTCCCCAACATTTTCAGGATCGGCTTGTTCCCCAAAGAGCTTCATTTTAGCGAGGTTACGAATGATGGCATGGATCGTGTCCAATTGTTCGGAAGAAACCGAATCAAACCCCGACAGTCCGGAACCTGCATCTTGAACCAATTCGGTCATAACTTCGAGTTCATCAAGCCCATCGGCATCGACACTACTATCGTACAAGGCATCAAAATTAAGGTTCGCAAAACGTCCATCGGGTGCCAAAGGATCGACCGCATTGGTCAGCATGGTTTGCACCCCAATGCTCTCCAAGGCATCTTTCACCAAGTCTTGTAACGTATGGTTCACAAAGAGTGTATTCGGCACCGTCAAGGTAGCATCTTCAAAGATGGCTGATACTTCTTCATAATTCACATGCCCTACGCGTCCTTTGCTTTCGGAATCACGCATGGTTTTTAAAATGGTGACCAAGGCATTGCTCGTGTAATCAAAGGTCCCACCTGGCGTTGCGAGTTGATAGTTGGCATACAGGTCACGAATAATACCAAATTGGTCGGCGACATACGTGCTCCCATCGGTGTTATCTGCCCGTGCCATAACTTCTAGTCGCGATGGAACGCTTGGGGTTTCGCGGGTCAGGTGGAAATAATCCATGGCATCACTACCCGTCCCGAGTGCTAATTTATCTTCTAAGATATTATTTATTTTACTTCCCGTAAGCGCCGAATCTTCAAGTTTTAACAAGACGTTCGCACTCACTTCATTCCAAGCGACAGGCGTATGTCCGACCTTGTCTCCGATGGTTAAGGTTGGATCATCTTCAAATTTCCCATAATAGTCATAAATAAGTTTGGAACTGTTGTCCAAATCAGCCATCACGCCGACATTGGTCATCACATATGCTAAAGTGGGAATTTCATCTTCCCAATCGTAGTCACGAACTTTCACTTCGCCGGCCGTAAAGTATGCTTGAATCTCGGCATTGCTTTGGAACATATCATCTAGTTTCGCGTCAATGCTCGTATACAAGAGTTCACTATCAGCGGCCGCATTGAGAATGGCGCCAATCGCCGTCGCATTGGACATGTCTAAATCAAAGGAGGTATTGTCAAAGGACAAACCACTGTCTTCATGGTCTTTGAACACGCGTAAGATGTCAGCCAGTTTATCCACTTGACCCCCGGCATCCACCCAATAAATATCATTAGGGTCTTCGGGGTCGTCTTGGAGGTTCCAGGCTTTCCAATACGGTTCACTGGTCAAAGGATCCACGGCATTGACTTGATCAAAGCCTGATGTTAATAAGATTTGGGTAATCTCATTGGTGGCAAAGTCGTGGAAAATATCCGATTTGACTAACGGATTGAGCAACCCATAGACCGCATCAGCGGCTTGTTCATTTTCCATGATGTTCGAAAAATCATCTAAGCTCAAGCTGTAATCGGTTAGGGCACCAAACGCGTCAGACAACAAGCTCGCCTCGTGGTGCCATTTGAGTTGATAAGCAGAATAGGTCGCATAGTCCTCACTAAAGGTGATACTACTCCAATCACTCACTCCGGTGATGGTAAAAGGATCGCCACTCCCCGTATAGGTCAGTCCGACGCCATTAATGAGTTCCACCATCAACGAATCCACAATGCGATAGGTAAGTTCGCCCTTTAACATGGTATGGAAAACATCCGCGATGGCCGAAGCAGGCAAATCCTCTAAAGGAATGTCCCCTGAAATGCCATCGGGTAAATATAGATTCACGAAGCCAAACATCCGCGAGAGATTATCGATTTCGCGATGCCATTTTTTCTTGGCCCACGCCGAAGTATCGACCGCTTCTGCGGTGCTGATTTCGGCAATCGCATCCGAAAGGGTATCTTCAATCATCGTACCAAGTAACCGTGAATCGATTAAGGTGTTCAGTAAGTTTCCAATCAGTTCAGGGGTATCATCGCGGTCGGTAATTGCCGCTAGATTATCAAGGGATAGCTCATAGTTGTAAATGAGATCAATCGCTTTCGCTAAGATTTGAATTTCTTGATTCCATTCGCGATCCGACAACGCTAAACCTGGTTGACCAGAAATATCGGCCATGGCATCGCTTACCGTATCCTTGATGAAATCTCCTAAGAGCCGTGAATCTAGTAGTAAGGGGAATAAGTCGCGCAAGATGGAACCGAGGTCACTGCGGAAGCGTCCTTGTTCATCTTGTTCGACGAGTCCACTTAATTCATCAAAAGATACCAAGTTATAGGTGCGAAGGGTGCGTAAGATGGAAGAAAGAAGCCGTAGTTCTTGTTCCACATCCGCTCTTGTCCAAGTGGACTCTTCGTCACTGATAGGCGATAATCCGCCTTCATCGAGAGCGGTTTCAATCATATCAAATAAATAAGTAACGGCCCCTCCCATGATTTCGGAGGCGCCAAGTGTCGCAAAAACTTCTTCTAACAAGTCAGCGGCATCGTCCCGTTCTAACAAGCTGGTCGGATCGGTGAGATTGTTGAAATCGCCACCTAAGCGGCGGTTAATAATACTATTCAGTTCTTCCATCACATCAAGTTCGACGGTCCATAAGTCGTTTTCTTGAATGTATTCGAAAGTAGCGAGATCCAAGGAGAGTGCATCGACCAATTCTGCAGGAACCTCGGAAGTGAATTGACTGGCCATTCCTGAAAGCAATTCGGGAATAATCGGGCCAAAGATTTGAGAATTCAAAACACTTTGAACAATGGGTCGAATTTCAATGAAATTGATGTCTTCCAATCCACCTTGCGCCAAGGAAAAAGCGCGGGCAAGGATAGGTAGTTCGCGCGCCCATTGGACGCCAGTGAAGTTTAATAAGGAAGGATCAATGCCAAATTCAGTTAAGGTATCATTGATTTCCGGCATCTGCAGCAAAACGGCTAAGATGGCAGGAATAATTTCGGATAACACTTCCGATTGATCGACATAGGTTCCTAAACTGACCATCCGGGCTTCGTCGCCCAACAAAGCTTCGACTTCAAAGATTGGTTCCCCAGTCTCAGGATCGACAATCTCCTGATACATGGCAAAGATGGTCAGCAGTTCGCTGCTCCAATCCTCAATATCAGCTAAGAAGTCAAAATCCACATCGCCTACATACTCTGCGAATTCATCTTGGGCATAGTTGGCTGCTACTACCACCGCAATCGAGAGAACCGCTTGGAAAATACGTGACTCCCCTAGGGTGGTTAAGATGGCTTCGGCCGTTGCATAAGGCATAAGCCCCAATTGAGCAAAAGCATCTTCACTGAGCAACCCTGCTTCCATAACGAGATTCAAGACAGAAGCAAAAACCTCAAGCTCCGCTCCTAAGGAGGTAGGGACACCGTCCACATCCATCGCTAAGACTCGATCCATGATATAGCGGGCCATGCCATCGGGCATGGTTTCATTCGTAAAGAGATTCATGAACTGGCCAAAGTAGGTTTCACTGTATAAAGAGCCTAAATCCATCGCTAAGGTCATCACGGGATCGACTTCCATTTGTTCCCGATCCAGTTCGCGCACGGCATCGTCAATGACCGACAGCGGCGCCGCTACCATCGAAACCACGAGCAACATGGAAACGCCACCGACGGCGGCACCGGCCAAGCGTAGTTTCAATTTTTTGCGGACGCGTTTTGGAATAAACCGTTTGAAGATGAGATGATACAACAACCATTCAATCGGCGAAAAGACAATCACAATCAAGACCAAAAGGAGGAAATAAACGACCAAGGAAACAATGGCATAAAGCAATGAATCCAGCAACGTGATGATTGCAGGATCGCTCGCATATCCTTGGTACTCCACTGGGAGCATCCCAATCAGATAACCAGAAGCATCGCTGAGCGATTGAATGCCCATGTCAGCCGCTTGAGGGACATAAGTAGACACATCAAAGTTCATGACAAAATTCATGATGGTATCATATTGCGACCAGGCGAGGAGCCCTAAGCCCACCACAAAGATGAAGTGGAACAGGGAGCGCCACAACCCTTTGATGAGGCCTACGAGGGCCCCTAAGACAATGAGCCCTAAAAAGGCATAGTTCAGGATTTGACCAATCATTACAGGATCAAGTTCTGGCATGAATTATTCCTCCTCACTAGGTGTTAGAATTTCCGCTTCCACAAGCGGTTCTGAAGGTGTTTCAAGAAAGTCGACCTCTTTGATTTTCGAAAACTGAGTCGTCAACTTATCGACACGCGTGCCAATCTGATCGGTGGAACGGCTGGCACCACGTATCGCGCCCGCTAACTTCTGCCATTCCGTTTCGAACTGGCCAAACTCTTTGGCGAGTTTCACGAGTTCTTGGCGGATTAAGTTCGCATTCTGACTGCGACGATAATCGATGGAAATCGCATGGAAGGAAGATAACAAGGGGAACAAGATTGTAGGAGATACTAAGTGTACGCGCTTGCTGGTGGCATATTCGACGAGATTCGGTAACCGCGAATACAAGGTTGCTAAGATCCCATCGGAAGCGACAAAGAGCAAGGCGTAATCGGCAGTCTTCCCTTCGATAATATATTTATCCGCAATGTCTTCAATGTGTTTTTTGACATCGCGACCAAAGACTTGCAAGGCTTTGGTTTCTTCTTCTTCACTCAACCGCTCTTCGCTTCCAAATAACTTTTGGTAATTGGCAAAGGGGAATTTGGAATCAATGCACACCATGCCATGGACTCCCGGTAAGAAAACAACGGCATCCGCTCGCACCTGAGGACGCTTTCCTTGAGCATCACGCAAGGTGTATTGAATCGCATAGAGTTCTTTCCGGTCTTTGAAAGCTGCGAATAAGAGTTGGTTAAGTTGGAATTCACCGAATTGACCGCGCCGTTGGTTGTTGCCGAGAATATCTTGCAAACTCACCATTTCTTGGGACAAGGTCCGAATATTTTCTTGAGCTTGGTCAATGATGGCCATGCGCTGCAAGATGGAGCCAAAGGTTTCATTGGTTTTATCGAAACCTTGGGTCAGGCGTTGTTCCACTCGTTCATTAATGCCGCTCATGCTGAGATTGACTTTCTCACTAAGGGCGAGAAATTGATCGGTGAAGCGTTGTTGCAACGAAGTTTGAAAGTCACGTAATTGTTTCTCCGTCTCTAAGCGGAATGTCGCCATATCTTGACTTGAGGCCAAGGAGGAAGCACTGATCTTATCATGAAACAAGGTTGTCAGTTGGAGACTTGTTTCATGAAACGAAGCAACGAGTTCGCGTTGCAGGCGATGTAAGGCTTCTTCATAATCATTTTGCAGCCGCGGATGCGTCAAGCGCCACACACTCCAAACACTAAAGAGCAACGAAAGCGACACGAGAACCACGAGGATAATTTCAGGTAAGGTCATAATCGCCCCTATCCCTCTTGACCCACGAGAAACCCACTGTAAGCATTACTGCTGTTCCCAACCACGGTCGAAGAAGGAATCACAGAATCCTCAAAGGTCGGATTTTGGACTCCAGTCGGCGACATATTTTCGTTAGTGGTTAGTCCCACGACGAGCGAATGTCCGACGATGCCCCCTAAATGATGAGGGGCTCGAACTTCGCGATAATTCTCATTATTAGTAACATCGGTTACGAGGGTTGTGGCATCAAGCGATCCTACAATCCCACCGGTGGCGACGACTTCAACGGCATAGGTTGCTTCTCCAGTGGGCAGCATTTCAACAAGACCAGAATTGCGATTGGCTTGTAGTTCCACGCCAATCCCTTGTCCTAGAATGCCTCCAATGGTACCAGAATAACTTTTCACAATGCCAAGATTCACGCTATCGGTGATGCTTCCTTGGTTGGATTTCCCGACCAATCCACCAACAGTTGCGGCAGCATTCAACCCACTGAGGGTTAAGTCGCCAGCCTGGGTGGAATTATCAAGTGTCGAAGCATTGAGTTCGCCTACTAATCCTCCGACCTTCGGTGTTGTGACGACCGAGAGCGTAGCAGCGACGAGGCCATTGATGTTTGTTAAAGTCGAACCATTAGCAACAGTTTGCGCCAAGGCCCCATAGACGGCACCAGCAAAGTTTGAAATCGCGCCCGTAATGGCTAAGTCATAAACCGTAGCCCCGTTAAGCGACGCAAACAATGGCTTCGTAATGGGATAGAGTAGCTTTTCTTGCCCGTCAAGGGTTCCTTGGAAATCAGCAATCGGTTCCCAGTCGAGCGGCAAAATGAGATCGCTTTGGAGAGCGACGACACTCGTCGGCTCATATTCCAAAGCCGCGAGTTCAAACACCGAAGTGAGTGGACGAACACCCGCCACCGCATCGGCTAAAATGGTGGTCCGCGGGGTGACCCCTGTTACCACGCTAGGGAGTAAAGTAGGTTCAATCAAGACGACTTGAGCCGCCGTGCCACTAGCCTCAAAACCAGCGGAGCCTAAGGCATATGTTCCTGCGAGTAAGACTAAACGGAAAGGATCGGTCGTGCTACCGGTTTGAAGTGCCCCCGCTTGAGTGGCGCCGGTCAACGAATAGGTCCCTTTTACATAAAGAGAAGTTGGAGTATCATCGACAATTTCATCCCCTAAGAAGGATTTGTTGCCTAAGAGTACGCCCGTATCCACATTGGTCATCGTCGTATCTTCTAAGACGATGCGGGGAGCAGATCCACCCCAGTTATTCAGTCCATAATCAAAGCCATCCAGTTCGTTATCGAGGAAGTGAACTTTCCCACCAGTATGAACACGGGATAAGGCGATGCCCACACTTGGTCGAGCAGGATAGTTTTCATCCACGCTTTTTTGCAAGGCGTTATCAATGACATCGAATTGTCCGGTATAAATATTCTTGAAGCCAAGGCCCCGTTCACGAGCCGCAATCTCATTGCCCTCGATGCGAACACTTGGTCCTAGTTCGTAATAAGAGGAGAAGCCGATTCCGGTGGTCACGTCACTGATTTGATTTTCAACAAGATCCACCTTAGCCACTTGGCGAATGTCAAAACCATAGCCGGCAACGGTGCTCGAGACATTGGAAATCTGATTATGAGAAGCGTCCAAATCCCCTCCGATGCTCGACATACTAATTGCTGAGTAAGTCGCATTGCGGAAAATATTATTTTCTAAAGTTAAAGCAACTCCACGTTGTTCCACCTTGAGAAGACTGCGCACATCCATGGAACGTTCGCCTTCTTCGGGAAGATCGCCATCAAAAGTGAGTCCTTTGAAGGTAATCGATAAGTCAGGTGACAGCACTTCAAAAAGAAATCCCGCTAACAAGTCCACTTCAGCCGGCACAAAAACGACTTCGTCTAAGCGCACGGAAGGCGTAGTTAACGGGTTAAGATCTTCATTGGTCGTCGAAACCAAAGTCAGATTGCGATCCAAATATACCTTGGTCGAATAGGTACCTGGAAAGACACGAATCTCCGCCCCATCGGCAGCGGCATTCACTGCCTCTTGTAGCGAAGCAAATCCATCGACATCGACTGTCGCTCCAACCGTAGTAAAATCCGCAGGATCCGCACTCACATAAAGAATGGATTGTGTTCCGAGCGGTTGTGTCGTATAAGAAGATGAACTCGTGCTTTCGCCACTGCATGATGTCACTAAAAGCAGTGAGAAGAGGGCGACAGCAGCGAGGGGTTTCTTGCGTAAAATAAACCATTCGCGCATAGAGATTCCTCCTCATTGTTGGTTTTATTATAACACATGCATACGCACGCGCACGAAAAAAATCAAAAACGCCTGCTTAGAGCCCTATTTTTACTATCAAGGAATAAGAAAAAGAAAAAAAAGAGCTCAATCGAGCTCTTCGAGGGGACGGGAATAGCACCGGCGATGACGAACAATCTCATGTTCATAATTGTCCCATTGTCCTTGTACCAAGGTGTTATCTTCGAGTTCGGGACCGGTTTCGGCAAATAAGACCCCATCTTCATTGGCACATCGAGTCGCATCAAGCATCATCAAGGCATTAACGCCCATTCCTTGATACTCCGGTTTCACTGCAACAAAGAACATATCGAGAATCTTAGGGTGCTTTAAGGCTTTTAATACATGATACCATCCAAAAGGAAAGAGTTTTCCTTTGGCTTTACGCATGGCATTCGAGAGCGAGGGAACAAGAGCGGCGAACCCAATGACCTCGTCTTTGTCGTTCACGACGAGTTGGATGTAGCGGAAGTTTAGCATGCCAATATATTGGTCAATATACATATTAATTTGATCCATTTGGAGTTCCACCACACCATGCAAAGGCGCAAAGGCTTGGTTGTAGACTTCAAAAGCTTGGACAAGATAGGGCATCATCTCTTTTTTATTCTTAAATTTCAGCAAGCGGAATCCCCGCTTTTTAGCAACCGTTTCGGCAATGCGGGCAATCCGAGGATCCACTTCCTTGGGCAAATAAACACGATATTCGCGCCAATCAACGTCTTTGACAAAGCCCAAGGTTTTCATGTGCTCCACATAGTAGGGATAATTGTAGATGGTAATCATCATGCTATCCAAGTCATAACCATCCAA
>CAZVZF010000026.1:0-10845 GCA_964631095.1 uncultured Eubacteriales bacterium | reverse complement strand
AATTTTGATTGTCTATGAGTGCTGTCGAGGATCGACAAGATGTTGATCAATGTGATGAGGAATTAGGAAGACTTTTTGCATACAAAATAATGGCATCAATGTATTTTTTATCCACATAATGGGTGGGGTGCTTCATACTTTCTAAGATGGCATTTTCATCATTGGTTCGGTTGTTCTTTGCTTCGATTCGCTTGCCATAGAAATCGACCATTAGTTTCATCAAACCTTTCATTTTTGAAAAGTCTACTCCCCCCGGTAGATAAAAGAATTGATGGAAGGATAGTTGTGCACTTGTCAAATTGCGCATTTTGAGTCGTTCAATCTCTGCGGTATTATTGAGGTGCCCGGCGCAGGCAAAAATAATGATGGGTTGCTGTTGAAACCAGCGAAGAACTTTGGAAAGTTGGTTCATCCGGCCCATGTAAACTCCGGAACCAAAAATTACGTGTTGATAATTATGAATTTCTGACTTTTTGAAATGAGAGAAGTCTCGCAATTCCCATCCTAACTCTTCAGCAATCCAAGTTGCATATTGAAGGGTATTGCCGTACTTACTCTTATATAAAACAATATTGTTCACTTTCTTTCTCCTTTCGCTAGAACTTTGGTGGCTTTATCAGCTGCGATTTTGCCTGTCAGGATACTAATAGGCAATCCGGAAGGAGAATAGGTCCATTGACCAGCTTGGAAGATAGAAGGAATAGGGGTGAGACAACTCTTCGCCACTTTGGTCATTCGATTCACTGCAGGAATTTCGTTGTTGGTAAACGCCCAACCTGTAATACCACCTTCGTGATTGCCACTTAAGCGCTCAATGGTAAGGGGCGTGGAGCTAAAGCGATGGATGATATGGTCTTTGATCCCTTGATAAATGCTTTGATTCAAGACATCAATCATGGTATCTTCAACATAATGCTTGAAAGCATCATAAAACCCTAATTGCTGAATATGATGAATGAAATCATAATCCATAAGCACACTGACAACCAATCCGGTTTTTCCAACAGGAGCAAGCTCTTCATTGCGGAGGGAAGGAATGGCAATTTCATAGGTTGTATAAGTTAAGTAGTCTTTCATCCATTGGAAGATCGTGTCTTGATCCGTGGATTGACGAATGGCTGGAAGCTTCGCAAAAATCGCCGATTGCCCGCTTTTATTGGGGGTATAAAAACAGTGCCCACTTGACCGATCTCGGAAGAAACTTTGTTCCAAATCAACGGCTAAAAATAAGGAAAAGATTGAGTCTCCTCCTTTTTTCCCTAGCAGTCGCTGCTTTTGTTTTTCGATTGCTTGGCGAATGTCGGGACTCTTTACGGTTGAGAAGTTGATGGCTTGATACAATTGATTGGTATCCGCTGCCCAGATGAGTTGCTGGTATTCATGACTTTGATGATGTTGGTCAGTGATCCTTTGAGCATCGATATCGACTTCCATGATTTTGGAACTGACTTGGATGATTCCACCGTGTTGCAGGATGTAATCGCGCATACGATGGGCCAATTCAATGGTCCCTTTTTTAGGATATTCGTAATCCAAATAAAGGCTAAAATAGCTCAAGGCAAAGGAAGCGGGTGTTTGTTGGAAAAAATGCTGGCTTATAATATCAATAAGGGATTGGTTGTTGGATATTTGATGAAGATAATCGTCGACGGGTATTTGGAATTTCTTGATTTTTCCTGCTTTCGAAAGAAAACGGACCATCCAGGGGAGTAGGGTTTGGAAAACATAGGTACGATCATTTTTTAAATCTTTAAATAATGGATTTTCAATACCGTACAAAATATCCATATAATCCATTACTTTGTTGATTTCAATCAGAATACGATCAATGTCTTTTTCAGATTCTGGATAAAGAGTGACCAGCATCTTACGATAATCCTTAAGACTATCTTTCGTCTCGACTCGAATCATTTCATCTTCAATTCCTATGGTTACAATGCTTTTCACTAGCTCGAGATCAATCGCTAGTTGTTGCAACATGGGTTTAACGATACCAGAGTCCACAATTCCACGGACACCCGCATCAAATAAGAATCCATCATAGGTAAAAGAACTCACTAATCCTCCTACATGATCCTCTTTTTCGCAGAGCAAGACTTGATAGCCTTGCTTGCAAAGAAAGGCTGCACTCGTTAACCCAGCAATTCCACCACCGACTACGATGACATCATATTTCATACGCTCACCTCATCCTCACTTGGGAAACCCGTCATTCGCAAACTTTGAGACCACACGGCTTGTTGATTGTCGCTGTTTAAGGCATGTTTGGCGGGCTTTTCTTCGAGGGTTAGATTGAAGAACTTCCCACTAACCTTACTCAGCTCTTTGGCGGATGCTAAATAATAGAGAGCATCTCCGGAGATGCTTGGATCTTTTAAGAAATGCCATGTAACATGTTTAAAAAACCAGCGATAGAGGACTCCATTATTTTGCCCAATGTTGGTGCGCACCCCGCCCGGATGCATGGCATTGATGGTCACGCCTGTTCCTTGCAATTCGCGAGCCCACTGCCATACAGTGAGTAGTTGGGCGGTTTTAGAGGCCCCATAACTGCGCAATCCCGTATAAAAGCGTTTGTCCCAGTTGAGGTCTTTCAGGTTTAACCCATTAAAACGATGGCCTTCGGAGTTCACTTGAATAATTCTCGAAGGGGACGATTCGATCATGCGTTGTAGAAGAAGCTTGGTCAATAAAAAACTGGCTAAGTGATTCACACAAAATACCATCTCAAGGCCCTCTTGATTAAGAATTCGCTTGGTCGAATGCATGCCAGCGCTGTTGATTAATACATCAATGGTTGGATATTGTAGGAGGATTTGCTGCGCCGCTCTGCGTACTTGGTTTAAATCTGAAAAGTCGGCAAGGATGACCCCCACGGTGACCGAATAGGTTTCTTCCAATTCCTTTTGAACCTGCCGCGCTTTGTCCTCATTCCGCGCCACGAGGACAATGTTTGCGCCACCAGCTGCTAGCGCTTTTGCGGCCGCATACCCCACGCCTGAGGTTGCTCCTGTAATTACACAGGTCTTTCCAACCATGGGTTCCTCACTATGCTTTTGGGTAGCTTTTCCATTCCTAATGAACATCAACTGATCGGGTAATTGAAATCCCATAGAGTTACTCCTTATCCAAAGAATTTTTTCATAAACCAGCGATAGAATTTTCGATAGATGGGAATTCCATCGTAGATATCACCCCATAAATCATAGTAATCACGTTGTTCAATGATCAGATCATTGGAATCAAAGACTAACCGTGTAGCGCCGTAGATTGGTTTTTTGGGGAAAAAGCGAAAGGACATAGTCATTTTCCAATCCATCATCACCACATTGTCGGTCTTGACGATATGATAGATGTCCATTTGTAGGCTTTTACAACGTTTGGCCAAACGATTACACATCGCCACAAATTCCACTTTTCCTTCGATTCGCTGAATCGAATCCTGGAAGATGATGTTTTCATGATAAAAAGGGAAAATATGCGACCAATCCGGTTTCCCTTTTTCACTATACGTTTGAGACCATAAGCGTTGAATGGTTTCACAACTGATTGCGGAATGTTCCCCGAATGTTTCGGACATCATTCATCCTTCTCCCCTCGTATAGGACCCCATAGGAGTATTCTTAATAAAATTATATCATTATAGAAAGACTATTCTAGTCGATAACACCAACAAAAAGGTCACCACTCGATGGAAAGGGCTTTCAGTATTGAGCCTGATTCCAAGAGTTCTCTCCTAATGCTACTTTGAAGGTTATTGATGGCTAGTAACCAATGAGGGAACTCGTGTTCGCTACTCTAAAACTGTTCACAGATGGATTTTCCTTGCAAGTGGAGCAGTAAATAATCGGGCCCGCCCGCTTTGGAATCTGTACCACTCATATTAAAACCACCAAAGGGCTGATAACCGACAATGGCTCCTGTGCATTTACGGTTTAAATATAGATTACCTACATGAAAGTCCGCTCTAGCTTGTTCGAGGTGCATCCGATTGTTGGAAAAAACCGCACCAGTCAAGCCATATTCGGTATTGTTGGCCACATTAAGTGCTTCTTGAAAAGACTTAACTTTGCAGACCGCTAAGATAGGTCCAAAAATTTCTTCTTGCATCAATCTTGAATTTGGGGACACGTCGACGTAGATGGTAGGATGAACAAAATATCCTTGTTTCGAATCCGCATGACCACCGATGACCAAGCGGCCTTCTTTATTCCCAACCTCAAAATAAGAAGTAATCTTCTCAAAGGCCTTGATGTCATTGACGGGTCCCATATAAGTACTAGGAAGCGAAGGATTGCCCACTTGAATTTTCTGAGTTAGTTGGACCATCTTTTCAATCAAGGGATTGTAAACTTTTTCGTGGATAATGGCGCGTGAACAAGCGGAACATTTTTGACCAGAGAAGCCAAAGGCGGATTGGACAATACTTTGAGCGGCAAGCTCGATATCCGCATCTTCGTCGACGAGAATCGCATCTTTTCCTCCCATCTCAGCAATCACGCGTTTCAACCAGATTTGTCCTTTTTGAACTTTGGCGGCTTTTTCATAAATGGATATTCCAACTTCTTTGGATCCGGTGAACGAAATGAATCGTGTTTGAGGATGAAGAACTAAGTAATCGCCAATTTCAGAACCACTGCCTGGAATGAAATTTAATACTCCATGAGGTAAGCCTGCTGCTTCTAATACCTCTACAAATTTATAAGCAATCACTTGGGTGGTAGAAGCTGGTTTTAACAACACAGTGTTTCCGGTGACGATTGCGGCTGTCGTCATTCCGACAAGAATGGCAAGGGGAAAGTTCCATGGCGAAATAATTGCCCCTACGCCGAGGGGAAGATAGGTGTATTCGTTGCGTTCCAAATCTCTTCTCGACAAGATGTGATCATCGGCGCGGGTGAGTGCCAGCATTTGACGTCCATAATATTCGAGAAAATCAATGGCTTCTGCGACATCAGCGTCGGCTTCGGACCACGGTTTTCCTGCTTCCTTGGTCATCAAGGCGGCAAATTCAAACTTGCGTTTCCGCAATAGATTGGCTGCTTTAAATAAAACATCCGCGCGTACCTTAGGATCCACCTTTTTCCATGTCTCGAAGGTTTTAAGGGCGGCTTGCATCGCTAGTTCAGCTTCAGGGATTCCTGCTTGATGGATGATGCCAACGATTTCCTGGTGCTTAGCGGGATTCAACGAAACCATCGTCTTCGTTGTTTTCATGCGTTGTCCGTCGATAATGATGGGGTAGGTTTGACCAAGATAAGACTCCACTAGTCTTAAGCCTTCCTCATATTTCTTAATGTTCTCAGCTTTCGTAAAATCAGTTAGCGGCTCAGTTTGATAGGGATAAATCGCCATAATGTTCTCCTTTCCTCTATACAACAGAATGTTCGTGTTGGATCGTCGTTCCACCTTGAAAACGGTTAAGGTGCAGTGTTGTGAGGTCGATGCTTGGTGGTTCCCCTAAAATGACTTCGGCAAGCAATAGACCAGTCATGGGGGCTAACATAAATCCGTGTCCCGAAAAGCCACAGGCCACATAGAATCCTTGGAGTTGATCGGTGTCGCCAAGAATGGGTTGGCGATCCGGCGACATGTTATAGGATCCTGCCCACTGGCGTACGACACGAAGATTTGCCACTTTTGGTAACAGTTCCTGCAATGATTTTGCCATTTCATCGAGGAATTCCCAACTGGATTCGATGTTGTGACTGGGAGAAGCTTCTTGAGGAGAACGCCCCATCAAGAAGGCTCCATGAGGAACTTGTTGACAATAGAAGTTTTTAGAAAAAGACATCACCATCGGTCCTTGCATTTTTTCAACAGGTTCAGTTGCCAGTATTTCATGCCTTTCCGCATAGACAGGAATCTCGACACCCGCCATTTGACCAATCTCACGGGCGTATCCTCCCGCTGCATTAACGACTCTTGAGGTTTCATAAATCTCTTTGTTGGTACGAACCCATTGGATTTGATGGTTCTGAACTTCGATATGCGTCACTTCTTCATGAAACGAGAAGGTGACGCCAAGTCTTTTGGCGGCTAAGAAATAAGCTTCGGTCATCTTAAAAGGATTCAAATGACCATCGCTTTGGCAGAAGGTCGCACTAAGAAAACTCTTCGGATTGAGGTGAGGAACAATACGTAGCGCTTCCTCTATATTTAGTTGCTTGGAAGGAATCCCCAAGCGATTTTGCAGGGCGACATTTTTCGTGAATTGTTCATGTTCGTCCTTCGTTGTAGCGAGAATCAAGTATCCTTCTTGTTTAAATTCTAAATCTCCAGGATAATCAAGAATCTCTTTGGCGTTTTCAAAAAATTCAATGCTGTTCTTCGCCAAAATACAATTGGTTTCGGTGGCCCATTGTTGACGAATGCCTGCTCCACAACGACCGGTGGCCCCATTGGTAAAATGTCCTTTGTCCACCACATGAATTCCTGTCATGCCTTTGCGAGCCAAGTGATAAGCAATGGATACTCCACTAATACCCGCACCGATAATCAAACAATTAACGTTCATCCGCATCACCTTCTGCAATCTTGTTCAAAGGGACGCCCATGACGAGAGGGCGCACTTTTTGGATGGGGACTTCTTCCATGGACTTGTTGAGATAGGCCGCTAGTTCGCGTTGAATCAAAGGCCCGCAAGTATTTCCTTGGCAGGGGCCCATGCCGACGCGTAACAAACGTTTCAAATCTTCAAAGGTCGTATAGCCCTGATCAATGAGGTCGTGAATCTGTTGCAAAGTGACATCTTCGCAACGGCAAATGATAATCGGGTCTTTGTTCATCGTTTTGGCCTCACAGTCACAAATTCATATAAGAATTCCAAGGGTACACGAACCGTTACAACTGCCGTATGATCGTTTTGATTGGTTAATTGAACATGCTCGATGAACGCATCACACAAGGCCCTTCCGCTACGATTGATGCCTTGCCATATCTGACCTTTTTGGGGTAGAGGGAGAAATTCATAAGGGATTTTAAAGAGGGCATCCTGATTGCGAATTTGAGCGACGAGAATTGCAAGGCCTGGGCAACTGGAAACACAAAGCCCACATCCGGTACAACGCTCGGGATGCAGTTTGGGTTGATGGTTAATGGTAGGGCCAATCTCAATGGCTTGAAACGGGCATGAAGTGGAACAAGGGTTGCAGGGAATGTCTTCATAGCATTCCAAAATTGCCTTTGGCTTGACTAATACCGCCCGGTCAAAGAAACGAGATTGAATTTGTGCAAGAGTGGGAACGCCAGTTTTATTGAGCATGTTGGTCACCTTTTTTAAGTTTCTCTAATCCTAAGAGTGTTTTAAGACCAAAGGGTCCCTTGCGTAACATTTCGAGTTCTTGCTCATAGCGAGCAAGTAGCGCGTCTTGTTCGGGGTGTTGTTGGTGGAGGAAGCTCCCCACATAAAGCCCCGTTAGAAAGCCTTCCATCATCGCTGAGCTGGCTTCTTCAATGCCGACGGCATCGCCACAGGCAAAGATACCCGGAACAGAGGTTTGATGATGCTGATCGATAAGTGGGACAAAACCACCTAATTCACTGACATAAAGGGTTTTCGCTCCTACCATTGAGAGTAGTTGATGGTTGGGGGATAATCCAACAGAGATGCACAATGCATCCACTGTCTCAAGATGTTCACTTCCCTGTATGGGGTTCCAATGATCATCCAGCGATACCCATTCGACGGCTTCAAGATGCGTGGTTCCAATGGCGCGTCGAATGGTTGTTTGGGTATGAATGGGGACGCCTAAGCGGCGGATTTTTGAAGCATGGACTTTGTAACCTCCGATGGTAGGGGCAGCCTCAAGGATGGCTTTGACCTTAACGCCTGCTTGTAGGAGTTGATACGAGACAATGAGTCCAATGTTGCCACTCCCCACCATAATGATTTCTTGACCAGGAAGCACTCCATAGAGATTCATTAAGGTTTGCACCGCACCAGCTCCATAGATTCCGGGCAAGTCATTGTTTTCAAAAGCGAGGAATTTTTCGGAGGCCCCGGTTGCCACGATGATGGCCTCTGCTTGGCATTTCACGTAGCGATGCTGATCATAGACCGTCACCACTTTATCCGGATACAATCCGACAACGGTGGTATTGGATAATACTTCGAGGCAGGGATGCTGGCGGATTTGATTGGTTAATAACGTCGCAATATCATAGCCTCTTGTTTTCGCATACTGCGCTTGCGAACCAAAAAACTTATGCGTCTGCTTTGTTAGCTGTCCTCCTAAGGTTGGACTGCGATCAATAAGAAGCGTGGAGATGCCTGCTTCGACCGCCATTTTGGCCGCACATAAACCGGATGGGCCTCCCCCAATGATGATGAGTGGTTTTGAAATCATAAGAGAGTTCCTTTGTCGGTCTGTCGTTCAATCACCATATTAGGCTCTAGTAGCGTCATGCATGTTCGAACATTGGGGACACCATTGACCACCATGTTACAGGAGGCACAATTCCCAATGGCACAATAAAACCCCCGATGTCGGTGTTGATGGATGGAATAGCTTAAGGTGGTGATTCCTAAGGCATGCAAGGCAGAAGCAATGGTATCTCCTTGGTAACCTTGTAGGGGTTTTCCCTCAAAGATGAATGGGATAGGCTCACGTGGAGGGAAGTTGAGAATGGGATGTTTGGTAATTCTCATAAGGGTTCCTTTGCATGAATGTTGATTACTTTTATCTTATCACATCAAAGTAGCAGAAAAAAGAGACGATTCCTCTCGATGCTTGACGTCGTTCTCTTTTTCTTTCATCACCAAGCTTACTTCTTGGGGGTGAAGAATTATAACATAAGAAAAGGTTTTCCCCTTAAAATGTTATAATGGTAATAACCTACTCAACAAGAGATTATCGAGGAAATAGGAGGGCGTATCATGATCATTTATGAAAGCTACCGGTTAGCGAATGGGGTCTTGATTCCTAAGATTGGATTTGGGACGTGGCAAATAAAGAATACAATGGATGCCTACGCTGCCACGATGGCTGCCTTACAAGCAGGGTATCGTCATATTGATACGGCAGCGGTTTATGGCAATGAACACGCCATTGGTCGTGCCATCCAAGATAGTAAGATCCCGCGAAACGAACTATTTGTAACCACCAAGTTGCGGGCTGAAATCAAAACAGAAAAGGAAATTCTCGGAGCGTTTCAGGAATCATTGAAGAAGTTAGGAATGGATTATGTTGACTTATATTTGATTCATGCTCCCTGGCCTTGGAACGATAAGGGTGGCGATTATACGCAAGGAAATATTATTGCGTGGAAGGCCTTAATCCATTTGTATGAAGCGAAACTTGTTCGAGCAATAGGGGTCTCCAATTTTGAAATTTCGGATCTTCAGGCAGTGATTCAAGCGACGAAGGTCATTCCTCATGTCAATCAAATTCCGTTTTATATTGGCCGTCCTCAGACGGAGTTGCGTGCCTATTGCAACGAGCATCAGATTTTGGTAGAAGCCTATTCTCCCTTGCAAACGGGGAAGGTCTTTCAACGCCAGATTGTTCATGAGCTTGCCGAAAAATATGGAGTGACTCCTGCCCAGATTGCCTTGCGTTATACGATTGAGCAACAGACATTGCCTCTCCCGAAATCCACTCATCAAGAACGAATCATAGAGAATCGAAACTTAGATTTTCACTTGAAACAAGAAGATGTTGGTAGACTAGAGAATATAATTCAATAATTCGAATATATCTAGTGATATGATTTTCGATTTATGCCATACTTTCATTAGAAATCAAAAAGGAGTACCAGTATGGAAAGTGTTAAAGTAATCGCCAAACGTGTTTTTCAAGAAGACAAGATGGAAGAAGCGCTCCAGCTATACCAACAACTCAAAGTAGAAACCATCAAAGAAACGGGATGTATTGGATATGAATTATTCCAAGACACAAAAAATCCCACCACGATGGTGATGATTGAAGAATGGGCTAATGATATCGCTTTTAAAAGTCATGTCAATTCGGCTCACATCAAAGAAATCGGTCCCAAACTTGCTGCGCTTGGCATTCAGCCAATGGAACTTACTATCTTAAAGAAAGTTCTTTGAATTTCATAAAATAAATCGAAATTCATGCTCTATCTCATTCGTAAGGTATAGAGCTACTTTAATATTGAAATTCTTAGCTTTAGTAAAGGGATGGAATTGGGGATTTTATAGGTTGTGTTACACTGAGCCGTATCACGAATCATAATAAAACAAAACCGATGGGATATTAGATAATCCTTTAGAAGTCTTAGTCGAAATAGATATCCCTGACATGAATCGAAGATGTGCATCGAGTTAATGCATATCGAATAAAATAATGATAAGATATATCCATGAAAATCACATGGAATGACGCTGATCAAAGAAAGGTTCTTTCTTTAATCCAAAGAAAAGATGAAAACATCCTCGCAGCTGAGGCATTTTTAAGCTTTCTACAAAATGATGCTTATTTGATTTCAAAAGCAAAAGTTATCAAGAAAGCGATGAAACATAAGGTCAGTGACGAACAAGCATTGGGCATGTTGATGAAAGAGAGCATTCAGAAATATGGGTTTTCCTTGGATGAGGTGTATTTTCAAGGAATCAAGAAGTTGGACGCCTCAACCTATACGTCCAATCCCTATTATCAGCATATTCATACGCTTCCTAAACAAGCCAAACAATGGGAACTAAGCGAAGAATCCTATTGCCCTTATCAAGTGTTTGATTATCAAGAGGTTCGTCTTCAAAACCCAGGTTTTATTGAAATCCCTCAACTCGGTTATTTTGATAAGCCTTTTTCTTATTTAGCTGTCTTAGAAAATGACACTGTCTGGATGAGCATTACTCCGAATGAAATTGAAACGATGCAA